>JAHEMB010000030.1 GCA_024643915.1 Rhodothermaceae bacterium
GGTGATGACTCGCACTTTTTGAGGCGGCGTCGTATCGTGGCAGGGCAAGGCCGCGTGCCTGCTTTCCGTCAACCTCACCCAGTCAACGCCAGCCTGCCATGGTCGTCTCTACCTTACGTATTCTCGCGATGCTCCTCCTCGTTGCTGCCTGGGGGGCGCCCCAGGCCCGCGCGCAATTCTCGTGGCCGGAGCATCCGGAAAACCTGGAGGTGTTGCCCGAGGACATCACGCCTGCCCAACTCAGCGCCGTCATGCGTAGCTTTGCCAGGGGCTTGGGCGTGCGGTGCCAGCACTGCCACGTGGGCGAAGAAGGGATGCCCCTCGAAGAGTTTGATTTCGTGTCCGACGATAAGCCGGCGAAGGAGACGGCGCGGCTGATGCTGCGGATGGTCCAGGCCGTTAACGCTGACTACATTTCCCAGGTGGAAAAGGAGGAAGGTTCGCCCCTCGAAGTGACGTGCATCACCTGCCACCGGGGCCAGCCTCGGCCCATTCTCCTCGAAGACCTCCTCGCCGAGATGCTGCCCGCCCACGGTGTGGAGGCTACGGTGGAGGAATACCGCGACCTGCGCGAGCAATACTACGGCGGCTTCTCCTACGATTTCGGCGAACGGACGCTGATCCGGCTGGGGGAGCAGTTGGTGGAGGAGGAAAAGTATGACCAGGCCCTCGCCATCCTCGAACTCAACGCCGAGCATTTCCCCACGTCTGCCACCACCTGGTTCGTCATGGGCGAGGCGCTCGCCGCGAAGGGGGACAAGGAGGCGGCCATCGAGGCGTTTGAGGAGACGCTGCGGCTCAATGCGCGCTTTACGCCCGCCCAGCGGAGACTGGAGGAATTGCGGCAGGAATAAGGGGCGTTACCTCACGCGTCCTGGCGGCGGCTGGATAGAACGGTGGTTAGTCAAACCAGCCTTCCGGCGCCATGCGATGCACGTGTTTGTTGCTGTTCCTACTCCTCGCTGCCCCTGCCGGCGCACAGCCCCTCGGGTCAGGTCTTCTGCCCGAAGAAGGAATTCGCGCCGCGCCCGGCCTTCAGACGGGCGCGGCGTTTTGGCGGATCGGTGGAGCGCCGGGTGGGGTGGGGGACACGCTGGCGGCCCGCCCGCCGATTAAAGGGAATCGGCTGGCCGGGCAATATCTGCTGGGCAGCACCCTGGGCGTAGCCGGCGCTTTCGGACTCGGCTTTGCAGGCTTTGCGGTGGGAGGTAGTTCTTGCCAGGATAATTTACTGTGCGGGCTGAGTGGCTTCTACCTCGGCGCCGTCACCGGTTTCCTGCTCGGCACGGCAGTGGGGGTGCACACCGCCGGCAGCAACAACGTGCAGAAGGGCTCCTTTCTGGCCACCCTCGGCGGGACGGCAGGCGGGATGATGCTCGTCGGCTTTATCAACCACTCGGAGCGTGGGGACGATTACGGCAACGGGTACGATTCGGCAAACAGTCTCGGCCAGCGCGTTAAATCGCTCGTCCTGTTCTCCCTGCCGGTGTGGGGGGCCATGCTTGGCCATAATCTCACAAGGCGCTACAAAAAGCCGGCCCCGTCCGCTGCCTTCGTCAGCCTGGGCGATGGGGAGTTAACGGCAGGCCTGCCGCTCCTTTCCCTTCAGCCTGATCCACTCACCCTGGGAGAGACGACCGCTTTGCAGATCAGCTTCATTTCCGTCCGTTTCTGAAGGCGCTACTTCTTTTTCTTGAACTGCCGGTAGGCCCACAGCAGCAAAAGGGCACCGCCGACAGCGAGAAGAAAGCTGCGGAAGTCGAACCCGTCGATGCCGCCCCAGCCGATGGCCGAGCCGATGAAGCCGCCCACCACGGCGCCGACGATGCCGAGGAGGATGGTGACGACGAAGCCGCCGGGGTCCTCACCCGGCATGATCCATTTGGCGATGGCGCCCGCGATGAGGCCGAAGATGATCCAGGCGATAATTCCCATGACGTGTGATGGAGAGAGTGAAAAGGGCTGCGGCGCGGAGGAGGAACGAGGCCAATATAAGCCCTCATACCAAATCCGAAGAATTTGTTATGGTATGGACGTTTGGGCGTGTGGACGTATGGACGATAAGAAAGGCTCGTATCACGTCCAAGCTGATACCGAGCAATCGAACTTTTTATCACGATCGTCCGGTCGAGCCCACCCGGCTACGCGATAGAGAGGAAGCCGGCCTCCTCAGCCAGCACTGTGCCGTCCTCGACTAATTCACCCAGCCGCACGTCCTCTATGACGCCCTCGAAAGCCGGGTCGTACGGACGGCGCATCTTCACGTAATTGTCGGTAAAGCCGTACATCGCGCCGTCCTTTTCCTCGATTTCCCACAGGACGGGCCGCACCTCGTGCAGGTGTTCGCGGTAGAAGGCGTGCTGCTTTTTTTCGGACAGGATCCGTAGCATCCGGTTTCGACGGCTCCGCTCGGCCTTCGGCGGGGCCGTGCCGCCCACCCGCTCCGGCGCCTCGGCGGCGACGGTGCCGGGGCGCTCGGAATAGGTAAAGACGTGCAGGTAGCTGACGGGGAGCTCATTGAGGAACCGGACCGTGTTTTCGAAGCGCGCTGCGTCCTCTGCCGGGAAGCCCACGATGACGTCGGCGCCGATGCAGGCGTGAGGCATCGCCGCCTTGATGCGGGCGATGCGGTCCGCGTATATCTCGCGTCGGTAGCGGCGGCGCATCTTGCCGAGCACGCCGTCGTCGCCGCTCTGAAGGGGGATGTGGAAATGCGGCTGGAACCGCTCGGACGCGGCGACGAAGTCGATGATGCCGTCCGTCAGCAGGTTGGGCTCGATGGACGAGATGCGGTAGCGGGCGATGCCGTCCACCCGGTCGAGGGCCTGGAGGAGGTCCAGTAAGTTTGCGCCGTGCTCTTGCCCGTACAGGCCGATGTTGACGCCGCTCAGGACAATTTCCTTGAATCCCCGCTCGGCAATCGCCCGCGCCTGCGTCAGGGTGGCCTCGACGGGTTGGGAGCGGCTCCGTCCGCGTGCCATCGGGATGGTGCAGAAGGCGCACGAATAATCGCACCCATCCTGCACTTTGAGGAACGCCCGCGTCCGCCCGCTCGAAGAAAACGCCGGGCCGTAGGCCGTGCTCTCGTCGATGCAGGAAACGGCCACCTGCGTCCTTTCCCGTTTCGTAAATTCGTCGATGAGGGAGAACAGGCGGAATTTCTCGTTTGCCCCGAGCACTACGTCCACGCCCTCGATAGCGGCGATTTCCTCGGGTCGAAGTTGCGCGTAGCAGCCCGTGACGACGACGAACGTCTCGGGATTGGCCCGCAGCGCCCGGCGCACAACCTGCCGGCACTTGCGCTCGGCCTCGCTTGTCACCGTGCAGGTATTGATCAGGGTCACGTCCGCCGCCTCCCCGAATGGCGCTACAGCAAAGCCCCGTGCCTCGAAGTCGCGCTGGAGCGTGCTCGTCTCGGCGTAATTCAGCTTGCAGCCGAGTGTATAGAAGGAAACGCGGGCCATCCGATTTCGGAATTCGGAATTCAAACAGGGGACGGGATCGTTGCCGGTTAGGCGGATCAAGGAAGCGGCTTCAGGCGTCGGAGAGGATCGATTGCCGGCTGCCGAAGCCGCCGTTTGCAAACGGCAGGGGCAAAAGGTTGTTTCTGAAGAGAAAAGGGAGGAAACGCGTGTTCGCCAGGGAAGGGTATCTCATCATCGCCATCGCGGCGGTCATTTCGCTCGTGCTGGTTGTCGTAGCATGGCAGCTCAATCCGTTCTTGCAGGTCGTGCTACTGCTGCTGGCCGCTTTCGTCCTCTTGTTTACCCTGTATTTCTTCCGCGACCCGCACCGCGTGCCGCCGGAGGAGGCGTCCGACCTCATCCTCTCACCAGCCGATGGGAAGGTGGTGGTGGTGGACGAGAATGTGAATGAGCCGCTCTTCCTGAAAGGCCCGGCGAAGCAAATCTCCATCTTCCTCTCGCCCCTCAACGTCCACGTCAACCGGGTGCCGGCGGACGGCGTCATTGAGCACACGAACTACGTGCCTGGCGAGTACCTGGTGGCGTGGCACCCGAAAGCGAGCGAGAAGAACGAGCGGTCTGAGCTGGGCCTACGCCACCCCTCCGGCGCGAGAATCCTCTTCAAGCAAATCGCAGGCGCGGTCGCGCGGCGCATCGTTTTTCACCTCAACGAGGGCGACACGGTGAAGGCCGGCGAGCGTTTCGGCATCGTCAAGTTCGGCTCACGGATGGATGTGTTGATGCCCCTCGACGCCGAGATTGCTGTGGAGGTGGGGGAGAAGGTGACGGCCGGCCTGACTGTGCTGGCCCGCCTGCCTGAAACACCCTCGCTGGCACCCGCCGATACTGCCACGCAAGCCGTCGCCCGCTGATGCCGCGTACTTCCTCTCCGAGAACGACGCAGCGGCGCAGGGCGCGGCCCGGCGGCAAGCAGCGGCGGTTCCGGCAGCGACTTGGCGCCTACTGGGCCCAGGAAGGGCGGCGCCCGCAGATCCCCCGCACGGCGGTGCCGTCGTTCTTTACCCTGATGAACCTCTTCAGCGGCTTCCTCGCGATCACACAGATCCACGAGGGCCGTTTCGACTACGCCTGCTGGCTCATCGTCCTGGCCGCCGTCTTCGACGTGTTCGACGGCATGATGGCGCGGCTGACGCAGGGCACCAGCCCCTTCGGCATTGAACTCGATTCCCTCAGCGACGTTGTCTCGTTCGGCGTGGCGCCGTCGTACCTCGTCTATGCCTTCGGGCTGAAAGAGCTGGGAGCGCTCGGCCTCATAGCCTCGGCCCTGCCGGCACTCTGCGGTGCCGTGCGTCTTGCGCGGTTCAACGTCACGTCCGGCGGGGAGAAAAAAGACTATTTCGAGGGGCTGCCCATCCCGGCACAGGCGGCGGCCATCGTAGCGCTCGTCCTCAACTTCAACGATGCCGCCTGGTTCAGCCGGTACAGCCCGGGCAACCTCACCATCCTCATCCCCATCGTCTTCGTGCTGTCTGGCCTAATGGTGTCGAACATCCACTTCGACGCCATCCCCAAGCCCACGCCGCGCTACATCCGCGCCCACCCGTGGAAATCCCTCGCGTACGGTATTGCCCTTCTGCTCATCATCTTCCTGCTGGAGCTGGGCGTGCTCATTGTGATGGGCATTTACCTGCTCTATCACATCGGCCGTGCCCTCTTCTCGGCTGTTCAGGTGGTGATGAACACGCCGCTCGACCAGGACGGCGAGGCGGCGGATTGAACCCCGCCCCCAGCTTTCGTAGTTTGAGGAAGCGGTCAGCCGTCAGCGATCAGCGATCAGCTTAGTGACGAAAAAAAGGAACTGATGGCCGACTGATGACAGCCATCAACGCCTCACCCTTGGTTGCCCTCCGCTAACCCAGAACCCAAGCCCCGAAATGTATAAAGCCAACATCCGTATCACCCTCCGTCCGTCTATCCTCGACCCGCAGGGGAAAGCGGTGCATCACGCGCTGGAAAACCTGGGAGAGGACGCCGTGAAACGCGTTCGCATGGGCAAGTACGTCGAATTATGGATCGACGCCGCCGACGAAGCGCGGGCTAAAGCTATCGCCCACGCCGCGTGCGAGAAACTGCTGGCGAACCAGGTGATGGAGGATTTTGTGGTTGAGTTGGAGGAGGTAGCGGCCGAGCAGGAGGCGTGAAAGGAATGGATGCGTGGATGAGTGGAGGAATGGACGAGGGTAGAAAAAATCTAGTGATCCATGACGCTGTCGCAGAACCGGGTGTTGCCCCGGCCTCTCCCGAGGTAGACGTGGCGGTGGAGGAGGTGGACGAGACGGAGGAGCGCCTGGACGTGCCGTGGCGCGTGATCCTCTTCAACGACGACATCCACACGTTCGACGAGGTCATCCTCCAACTCATCAAAGCAATCGGCTGCCCCACGCACCGTGCTCTGCGACTGGCGATGGAAGCGCACTTCAAAGGTAAGACGAAAGTCTACGAGGGCGCGTTTGAAGACTGTTTCCGCGTGCAGGGCGTCCTGCGGGAGATCCAACTCGTCACCGAGATCGAAGGCTGAAAGCCTCTCGCTTACGCTGGGGCGTACGGCGAGTATGCGCATCGACGGGCGCTGCGACGGATCGACATCCTAGCCGGTGCGCTTTCGGGCGGCAAGCTGCGCGTACAGAGCAGCGTATTTTTGCGCAGACACGTCCCACGAGAAATCCTCCGCCATGCCGCGTAGCTGAAGAGCCCGCCAGGCCGCCAGGTCCTCAAACACTTCGAGGGCGCGGTTGAGAGTGGTATAGAGGGCGTAGGGGGTGAAATCGTCGAACGAAAAGCCGTTGCCCGCGTCGCGGTGGGCGTGATAGTCGCGCACGGTATCTGCCAGGCCGCCGGTGCGGCGCACGAGGGGCAGTGTCCCGTAGGTCAGGCTGTACATCTGGTTCAGCCCGCACGGCTCGTACGCCGATGGCATCAAGAACAGGTCGGCGCCGGCCTCAATCAGGTGGGAGAGGCGGTCGTTGTAGCCGAGGTAGACGGCCACGCGCTCTGGGAAGGCGTCGGCGGCCCACTGGAAAAAGCGCTCCAGGTGGTCCTCTCCGCTACCGAGGACGACGAACTGCACGCGTCGTTGCTGTAACACGTCCGCCAGGATGGGCTGTAACAGTTCGAACCCTTTCTGCCCGGTAAAACGCGCGATGATGCCCACCACCGGCGTCCGCTCGTCGAACGGCAGCCCGACCTCCGCCAACAGCGCTTTCTTGTTTTCGGCTTTCAGATCGAGGGTTCGGGCGTCGTAATTGGTAGGGAGGAGGGCGTCGTGGACCGGGTGCCAGATAGTCGGGTCGATGCCGTTGAGAATGCCGTGGAGGTCGGCGCTGCGGGTGCGGAGGACGCCGTCGAGTCCGGCGCCGCCTTCGGGCGTCTGGATCTCGCGGGCATACGTCGGGCTGACGGTCGAGACGGCGTCGGCGTAGACGACGCCCGTCTTCATGAAACAGAACGAGTCGTGAAACTCGAACGGCCCGCCGGGATGGTAATGCTCGTACGAAAGCCCCGCCGTGTAGACCGCCGCTTCGTGGAAGCGACCCTGGTAGCCGATGTTGTGGATCGTGTAGAGCGTAGCCGTCTCGGTGAAGAGCCGATCCCAGGCGTAGGGATGGCGGAGGAAGACGGGCAGGAGGCCGGCCTGCCAGTCGTGGCCATGCAGCACGTCGGGCGCCCAGGCCAGGTGCTGCATCGTGTGGAGCACGCCATGCTGGAACAGGATGAACCGCTCCGCTTCGTCCGCGTCGTTCGAGTAGACGTAGGGGCGGTGGAAGTACGCCGGGCAGTCAATCAGAAAGACCGCAACATCGGAGTCGGGCAGGGGGCCCGCCCATACATCGAACGTCACCGCCTGGTCGCCTATCCGAACGGCGAGGCCGCGCAAGGTATCGAGGGCATGGAGATCGTGCTCGTCAACCGCGATGGATTGATAAAGTGGGAGAAAAACGCAGACTTCATGCCCGAGCGCCGCCAGGGCTTTCGGGAGGGACCCGACGACGTCAGCCAGCCCGCCCGTCTTGACGAACGGCACGCACTCACTCGCAGCGAAGGCGATTTTCATAGGAAGCAACAGTCTTGCCGCAGCGGGCGCGGAGAACGTGGCGAAGGCGCGAGTCGTACGTTGCACCCCTGCATTCAAGTGAAGGAGAAGATACCCATGCTTAGTGATCTTATCGACGGAAAGCCGCTTAACTTTCGCACCCACGACGAAGTGGTACCCGCCCTCCGCGCTGCCTGCGAGGAGCATGCTGACCTCGCCGCTTTTCACGAACTCGGATCGAGCGAAGAAGGGCGGCCCCTTTACGGTGTGGTGCTGGGGAACGGCCCACTCAACGTCAGCCTCATCGCCGGAAATCATTCGGATGAGCCCGTCGGGCCGGAGACGCTTCGAACGTTCATCCTTGAAGGGCTGCAGCGCCACGAGGATCTGGATGATCTTTTCGCACGCTTCCGCTTTGTCATCGTCCCGCACACGAACCCGGACGGCGAGGCGCGCAATCAGGCGTGGATCGAGCAGTGGCCGAACGCTGAAGCCTACTTCCTCCATGCGTTCCGCGAGCCGCCGGGGCGTGACCTCGAATTCGGCTATCCCGCGATGCGCCAGGAGAACCAGATCGTCTCGGCTTTTCTGGAGGTCCACGCGCCCTTCGCGCTCCACATGAGCCTGCATGGCATGGGCGTGGCCGAGGGCGGGATGCTCCTTATTGAACGGCACTGGACCTTTCGTACGCAGCCCCTCCGCGATGCCTTCGCCGGGGCCGTCCGCGCCGCCGGCCTGCGCCTGCACGACCACAACCGCAAAGGCGAGAAGGGCTTCTTCTACATCGAGCCGGGCTTCTGGACGACGCCCGAGGGCGCTGCCATGCGGGCTTTCTTCCACGCGCAGGGCGACGGTGCCATGGCCGCACAATTCCACGACAGCTCCATGGAGTATGTCCGCCGGCTGGGCGGGGACCCGCTTTGCCTCGTCACCGAATTGCCACTCTTCGTGCTTTCTAAAGCGTACGATCACGAGCCGGGCGTGCCGGCCCTCTACCGGGCTTTCAAAGAGCGGCAGCCCGACTGGAAGCTACGTCTGGAAAAAGGGGAGACGGTCGCGCATGAACTGACGGCGTTCGGCATAGCGCCGTTGGACCTGGCAACGGCGGTACGACTGCAACTGACGGCCCTGGAGGAGGGGCTGAAATCGGTTGCTTCCACATAGAAAACCCAGGTTCGGATGTACGCTACCTTGTCCGTGCGAGCGACCCTCGATTGCATCGAGCAAGCTCTGGGAACGCGGCAATTTCCTTCGGCAATCTTCGCTTCGCTCCATGAAGCTTCGCTTTCTCGCAAAGACATGCACTGTTGTGGGTCCGAACTTGGATAATCCTATCAAGCGGTGGAGAAACCCGGTGGGTCTCGATCGCCTCACTAGCCCGAACAGTTTGGTCACTCAGGGCCGTTTGCGCCGGGGTGCAGCAAACGCCCCAGACCCGCCGGGTTTGCTGTCTCTGCAATTTTCGGCGAGCACCCGCCTTGTTAGTCCGGCATCGCTCAACTTTGTCTACAAGTGAAGGGCCGCACAAGGGAGCGCGAGGCCGCAAAAAAAGTGCTGCGCCACCGACCAGGGCGGCACAGTGGTGCGTCGTGCGAAAAGAGGGAAAGGCGTTCAGGCGAGGAAGGACCGCCGAACTCCAGCGCGGCCCGCTCGCGTGGGGGTCGGGGAGCCGTTGGTTCTACTTCTTGGGCTTGGCTGGGACCGCGCGTTTGGCGTCCTGGGCATCCTGCTTCTTCCGCTTTGTATCATCCGCCTTAGACTTCTTCTGGCCGGCCCGCTTCTGTGTGGACTTCGGAGACTTGTCACCCATGGTCGTTTACCTCTTGGTGGCTGGCTTCCTGAACGATGCGGCCCCTCTTTGGGGCCGTCCAGAGGCCGATACGCGTTATAGGAGATGCGCGGCAAAGTCCGCAGAACGGGAGCGATCCGCCGCAGGTCCCAGCAGGGGCGTTTGGAAGAAGCTACGGATCCGCGAACGACAGCGCAACGCTGAAACGGTCGAACGGATGTTAGCCGCTACGCCAGGCTGCGACGTTCATGTTGTGACAGCCGCGCTTGGTATTGAATTTGTCGAAGCTGGCGCTATTTTGCACAGGGGCCTTCCACCAGCCCCGACTCGTGAGACGCGACCCATTGCCACCTCCCGTCGATCTTCTGCCAGATGTCTGTGAAGGCATGGGTGAGGCACTCGTCGCTGTCCACCGTGGTCGTTCGATCAAGGATGAGGCCGACGACGTAGCCGGTCGCGCCTTGGATGCGGCTTGCCCGCACTTCGATCAGGCGCGACACCCCTTTCGTGCCCGCTGGAAGCGGACGGGTCCAGGCATCCAATACATAGGACTTCGCGGAAAGCATCGTCTTGCCGCTGACAGTGGTCACCAGCCACGCGTCGGCCATGAGCGCCGCCAGTGCCGAGCGATCGCGCCGGTTGACGGCGTCAAGCGCGCTACAGGTCAACTGCACCAACAATTTTTCTTCCGATGGAAACTGGCGCCACGCGGCCTCGCGCGCTGTGCACAGGTCGGGCAAATCTGCACGAACCGCGACTTGTTCGGAGGAAGTCTGACCGCCGGCGGGAGCCACCATGGCGAAGGCAGCATAAAAGGCAACGAGCGAGATGCAGAGGGTCTTCATCATGCCCACCCTTCGAGGTGATGGGGGCCGGGGTCGGTAAACCCTGGATGGGGTTGGCCCGGCTTCGTGAACTATCTTGTCCGGGTGAAACTACGCGTCAGTCCGCAGGCTCCAGGCTCGTTTCTCTTATTCGACCGCCGCGGCGGCCCTCTCTATCGATCGGATATGCTGTAGCAACAAGGAAAAGGCCGGCGATGCCATGGCGCTGTGCCCAAACCCATCGAGTTCGTACAGGGTGGTTTGCGGGTGTCCGGCCACCTTCATCATCCGCATCAGATACGCGTTCTCCTCATACCGCCCCAGCAACTCCAACTCCCGGTCCCCGGTGATCAACACCAGCGGCGGCGCGGACGTGGTAGAGCGGGGCCAGGTCGTCGACAACAGGCTGCGTGCCGGGGAGGCCCCTTTCCTCGCGGATGGTGAAGTGCGTGATGGCATGCCCGCTGAACGGAATCAGCCCGGCGATTTGATCGGCATCGACGCCGTGCCGGGCCAGCCAGCGCTTGTCCAGGCCGACCATGCTGGCGAGGTAGCCGCCCGCCGAATGCCCGGACACGAAGATCCTGCTCGGATCCCCGCCGAACTCCTCGATATGATGAAAGACCCAGCGGAGGAGAAAAGCAACAGCGCAGCGCTTGCGAGGTACGGCTAGCGGTTGAGGATCGAGAGGTACGCGCGCCAGGGGCCGACATCGTCGGTGTACCGCTTCGCCATGACGCGGGCGATCTGGGCAAGGTGGTTGAGGTCGTGGACGGCCCACGTGGCGAGGAGCTGCCGGAGCGTGCATGGGCCGAGTTCGGGATGACGACCCCGCAGGGCAAACTGCTCCTCGGTAAGCGCCCAGTCGCGCACCGTCTGGAGGTTCTCCGCGCGAAGTGCAGCGAAGCGGTCCAGGAGATCGTCGAGCGACCATGCGCCGTATTTGGCGAACTGGGCGAAGCGGTCGAACGGGTCGAAAGCCCGCGCCTCCCCTTCTTCGAGAATGATCCGGGCGCGGGCCACCCAGTCCGTCTCCTCCCCGTGGATCAGGTGCCCCACCACGTCGAACGCGCTCCACGTCTCGGGGCCTTCGTTGATGCCGTGCCAGGACGCGCTGGTCCCGCGAAGGAGCGCGTCGAGAACCGGCGGGGTTCGTTCGAGGAGGTCGAGGGATTCGGGAAGGGTGAAGGTCATCGAAGGATCCATGATAGGAAGACACGATAGGAAGACGAGGCGCCGAAGAGCTGGTTACAGCCTTCTATCCAAATTACCGAATCCGGTCGAACCGTTGTGGTTTGCTTCGATCCTCCGAAGCCGGATTTACAAACGTCAGTCGGCTCCGCCTCGTGTCTGTGTGGACGTATGAGGGTGTGGATGGATGAACGTTCCTTTCCTCCACTCCTCCATTCCTCCACTCCTCCATTCCTCCACTCCTCCATTCCTCCACTCGTGTTCAGCCGCCGGGGGAGGGGGCGAAGACGACGCGGAAAGCCGCGAGGGCGGCGGGGTGGTAGACGGTCCAGTGGTGCTCGTCCGGCAGGTGGGCGTGGTAAAGCGTCAGCCCCTCGGGGGCGGCTGTGGTCAGGGCCTTCGCCAGCCGTTGCGTGATCGCGGCGAGCTCGGGCTGCCCGCTCGTGGCGAGGTACAGCGTTGCAGCGAGATCGGGCTGCCCGGCGAGGGCGTCCACGGCGTCCTGCGCCAGGCGCTCGCCATTCCACCAGAGGCTCGGGTCGATGGCGATGTAGGCGTCAAACAGGCCGGATTCGAGGAGGAGGGTTTCGACGACGAACAACCCGGCGAGCGACTCGCCCACGATGGCCGTCTCGCCCGTTGTCCGGTAGGCGGCGTCGATGGCGGGCCTTAGCTCGTCGCGGAGGAACGTGCGGAAGGCTGCGGATCCGCCCACACGCGGCGCGATTTCGCGGTCGGAGGCGACCGTCGTGGGGCCGGTAAGGTCGCGGCGGCGCTCGGTGTTCTCGATCCCGACGAGGAGGTGCGGGCGCATGGTCCCGTTGAGCGACGAGATCTGGACGAGCCCGGCGATGTGGAGGAAGTCCTCCGCGATCCCGCCATCGGGCATGTAGAGGACCGGGAGGCGGAGGGTGTCGGACCCGGCGTAGCCTGCCGGCGCGTAGACGTTGATCCGGCGCGCCTCCCCCAACACTTCGGACCAGAGGGTAAACGTGTCACCGATAGCAAGCCCGCCCGCACCGTCGGCGGGCGCGGGTTGTGCCGCGGCGAAGCGTGGCAGCGCGAGGACGAGGAGCACCACGAGGGAGCGGAGCAAGGGAAGAAGGGCTTTTGGTGACGAGGCAGCGAGCGCGAGGCCAAAAATAAGGTGCTGCGCCACCGCCCCGGGCGGCGCCGTGGTGCGTCCTATGAAAAGAGGGAAAGGCGTTCAGGCGAGCAAGGACCGCCGAACCCCCGCGCGGCCTGTTGGCGCGGGGTTCGGGGCGGCGTGGGGCTTACTTCTTGGGCCTGGCTGGGACCGCGCGTTTGGCGTCCTGGGCATCCTGTTTCTTCCGCTTCGTATCATCCGCCTTAGACTTCTTCTGGCCGGCCCGCTTCTGTGTGGACTTCGGAGACTTGTCACCCATGGTCGTTTACCTCGGTTGGTGGCTGGCCTTGTGGATGTGCACGCCCGTCATACCTCGGCCTTAACGTAGTTGTTCAGATGGCGGCGCAGCACCGCCTGCGTCACCTGTGAGCCCCACCCGTTGAAGTGGTAGTCGAAGCCGTGCTGGGCATAGGGAAGGAACAGGGCCTGGTGACGCCCGCTTTCGTTGCTTGCCTCCTGCAACGCCGCGATCAGCCGGCGGGTGTTTTCGGGGAGCACGAGCTGGTCCTGCGCCCCGTGGAGGAGGAGCGTGGCCGGCGTGGCCGCATTCACATGGTGGATCGGCGAGGCCCGGGCGTACACCTCTGGCGCGCTCTCCGGCGTACCGCCCGTGAACCGTCGCAGCGTGGCCGGGCCGTCGATGACCCGCTGGTTGGCCGGGTGCGCGTAGCCCCAGGCCAG
>JAHEMB010000598.1:0-1179 GCA_024643915.1 Rhodothermaceae bacterium
AGATCGCCAGGCACAGCAAGGCGTAAATTGCCGTGCCCATGAGAAGAAGTTTCAACATACTGCGCACGTTCTCGCTCGCCGGCCGGCGGCTTCCGCGGGCCGCGTATCGTGTAGACTAAAGGCGTGTGCACAATTATGCGACACGCTGGCTGAGCCGGTGGCCGCCCGCTTGGGCAGGCTGCGGGCCGGGCGTGTCGAGGATCCGGTTCGGCACGGTCATGGCCACGGAAATCGAACGCAAGTATCTGGTACGCAGTGAAGCGTGGCGTGCGCACGTCGAGGGCCAGGTTCGCTTTCGGCAGGGGTATCTGGCCAATACCGGGCGTTGCTCCGTGCGTGTGCGCGTGGGCGGCGATGCGGCCCACGTGAACGTCAAGGGCGCGACCGCGGGCGCATCCCGGCTCGAGTTCGAATATCCCGTGCCGATGGAGGACGCGCAGGTCATGCTGCGTGAGCTGTGCCAGGGGCCTCTCGTGGAGAAAACGCGTTATTTCGTGCGCAATCTGGCCCAGAATTGGGAAGTGGACGTGTTCGAGGGCGACAACGCCGGTTTGGTGGTCGCGGAAATCGAGCTGCAGGACGAGGCGCAGGCGGTGAAGTTGCCGGACTGGATCGGCGAGGAGGTCACCCATGACCTTCGTTATTACAACAGCGAGCTTGCGGTGACCCCGTTCAATCAATGGTGAGGGCGGCGATGGGTCAGTTCGAAGATCTCGTGGAGCGGCGTATACGCAGCGCCATGGAAGACGGCGCCTTCGACGATCTGCCCGGCAGGGGAAGACCGCTCAGCCTCGACGACGACGCCCTGGTGCCCGAGGATCTGCGCTCGGCTTATCGGGTGCTGAAAAACGCCGGCTTTCTTCCCGAGGCGTTGGAGCTGCGCAGGCAGATGGTCGATATCCACCGAGCTCTGGAGCAGATCCCGGATGCAGAGGGCCGGCGCCTGGCGAACAGGCGGCTTGCGCTGTTGCGTACCCGCATGGCGGCCTGCAGCGGCGAGCGTGCGGCGCACCTGGATGGCGAGTACGTCGAGCGGATCCGCCGCCGGTTGACGCGCGCACCGGCGAGGCCCGCGCCGCGCTAGCCGCGGGGCTAGCCGCCGCCCTTGTCGCCGCCCGGCGGGTAGATAGGTACCGGAAACGGGCTCACGTTGCTGCCGGCCTCGCTGACGGCGTGGAT
>JAHEMB010000598.1:1189-3260 GCA_024643915.1 Rhodothermaceae bacterium
CCTATCTCCCGAGCACGGAGCACCACCTGGGACACCGCGGTAAAACCGATTATTCCACATCGCCGTATGGCCAAGCCATTATGGATATCATCGACGACCAAAACTACGACGCCTGGGAGCGACTCTTTGGCATGACCAGTCGGTATTGGAGACGACGCAACGGCAGTGACCACATCCTCGTCGATTCGCACCACCGCGTGAATGGGCACAAAGGTGCGCTTGACGCCGGCGAACTCCGACTTGAGGCGTTCCTCCGAGGGGTCGACAATCACTTCGGTGCGCTCGCCGAAGATGATGCCGCCTACCTCGATGAAGCCGTACATGTCGCCATGGCTGACGTTCCGGGCGTAGAGCTCGTAGAGCTTTCCCTGGTTGTGAAATACGATGCGGTAAACGTGCTTGCTGGCCATTGGTGCTCTGTCGGCGTGGGCCGCGGACGGCTCGATTCGAGGCGGAGAAGTATACGCAAAGCGGCGATCGACGCCTAGCCGTGCAGAGGCCCTCGCGGGACGATCCCGGGCCTTGAAATCCGCCGCGGCCCTCCCCATATCCTTTCCACACTGATTAACCCGGACAATCCGGACTCTGGAGGTTGAATCATGAACGTAGTGCGATATGAGCCTTGGGGGTTGCTTCGGCGGTTTCACGATGACGTGAATCAGCTGTTCGGAGAATCCCAGGTCGGGCCGGCAAGCGACGGCGACCAGTCCAACATCGTCACGAGCAATTGGACGCCGGCCGTGGACATCAAGGAAGAGGAAGGGCGCTTCGTGCTCGAGGCCGACATTCCCGGCGTCGACCCGAAGGACATCGAGGTGACGATGGATAACGGCGTGCTCACCATCAAGGGCGAGCGCAGGCACGAGTCGGAAAAGGAGGCCGATGGATACAAGCGTGTCGAGCGAAGCTACGGCACATTTTACCGCCGCTTCAGCCTGCCCGATTCTGCCGACGCCGAGCGCGTCACGGCAAAGGGCAAGGACGGCGTCCTGGAAGTATCCATTCCGAAGCTCGAGAAAGTACAGCCGCGAAAGATCACCGTCAGCTGATCTTTTTCGCCGAGAGCGGGGCCCATGGCCCCGCTCCTTTCGCTCGGTGATCTCCCGCGCCACCCATGAAGTACAAGGACTACTACGAGGTTCTCGGAGTTGAGCGCGACGCCGATCCCGCCGAGATCAAACGTGCCTACAAACGGCTAGCACGGAAATACCATCCCGACGTCAGCAAGGAGCGGAATGCGGAGGAGCGATTCAAAGAGATAGGCGAAGCCTACGACGTGCTTCGCGACAAGGACAAGCGCGCCACCTACGACAACCTGGGAAATCGTTGGCACTCCGGGGACGAGTTCACGCCGCCGCCCGGCTGGAGCTCCGGACCGAATGCCGGCGGCGGCTTTGGCGGTGAAAGATTCGACTTCAGTGATTTTCTCGACAGCATGTTCGGCGGTCGTGGCGCGCACGGTGATCCGTTCGCAACGCCCTTCGGCAACAGCCGCGCGCGCGGGAGCGACGAGCGGGCGACGATAATCATAACGCTGGAAGAAGCGTATCGTGGTGGCGAACGATCAATAAGCTTGAAAAATTCCCGTGGCGCTACGCGAAACCTCAAGGTCAAAATCCCGGCTGGCATTCGCCAAGGCCAGCAGATTCGCCTCGCGGGCCAGGGACAGGCCGGGCGAGGCGGCCAGTCCGGCGATCTTTTTCTGAGCGTGGAGCTTGCCCCGCACGCGCTGTTTCGCCCGCAGGGAGCCGACGTTCACATGAATCTGCCGATCACACCGTGGGAGGCAGCCCTCGGTGCAAGCGTGAAGGTGCCTACTCTGGGCGGTAAAGTCGATTTGAAAATTCCCGCGGGTTCGCAATCTGGTCGCAAGCTGCGCCTCAAGGCAAAGGGCCTCGGGGGTTCGAAAGCGGGCGATCAGTATGTCACCCTGCAGATCGTAACGCCCGCTGCGAACAGCGAAGCGGCGAAGCGACTCTATCGAAAAATGGCCGAAGAGCTCGACTTCGATCCGCGCAAGAACATCTGACTGAGGCTGGATTGCCCCGCGAGCGCCTTCTCGCCGATGAAC
>JAHEMB010000599.1 GCA_024643915.1 Rhodothermaceae bacterium
TACGATGGAGCGGAATGGACCGCCCGTTGAAGTTCCCGAAGAAGCACCTCGGGAAGTCCCGGCCAACCCACCCACCTCTTCCGATTGAGGACGAATAGTCTTACGTATGCGGGCTCAGGTACTCTTTTTCATCTTTTTCGTGGCCTTTCGCGTCCGCCCCTTGCTCCACGAGACACGGAGAGGGGGCGACACGGAGACGCGGCGTTTTTTCCCCCCTATGTCTCCGTGTCCCCGCGTCCCCGCATCCCCGCGTCTCTCCTCCCTCCGCTTCCTCGGCGTGCTGTTGCTCCTCGCCCTGGCTCCGGCGGCGGCGGCGCAGGCGCCCCTCTTCCTGATCAACGAGGAGACCACGGTCCGCGACGTGGCCTTCAAGTTCGTCGAGTCGCAGACGTTCGAGGCGGAGGACCTGGCCGATCACATCGCCACGGCGGACCCCGGCTTTTTCGACCGGGTGAAGAATTTCCTGCCGCTCCTCTCGGGGAGGGAATACCCGTTCGACCCCATCGAGCTGCAGAAAGACGTGGTGCGGCTGCGGCGCTTCTACCATCGCAACGGCTTCCTCCACCCCGAGATCGACTACGCCCCCTCTCAGCTCGACACCACGAGAAACGAGATCCGCGTCATCTTCACCGTCATCGAAGGGCCGCCGCTCATCATCCAGGACGTGGGCTTCTTCAGCCCGGACAGCAGCTACGCCTACACCCAGTTAGACGGTGAGCTACGCAGGGACTGGATCCGTTTCCGTGACAACAACGCCTTCAAGATCGGCGAGCGCTTCACCGAGTTCCGCTACATCGAGTTGCAGGCGCAGATCGTGAGCTGGCTCAAGGACCGGGGCTACGCCTTCGCCCAGGTCCGCACCGACAGCCTCATTGATGCCTCGGCCAACACCATCGACCTCTTCTTCTTCGTCGATCCCGGCCCGATGGGGTACTTCGCCGACATCCGTGTGAACGGGGTCGAGACGGTCTCACCCGAGATCGTGCGGCGCGAGCTGCCCTTTAGCCCCGGCGATCGCTATTCGAACAACGCGCTGGCGAAGGGGCAGCGCGAGATCTTCGAGCTGAATCTGTTCCGGGTGGCCCTGGCCGAGGTGCCTGCCCAGCCGCGCGACTCGACGGTAGACGTGCAGTTCACTGTGCGCGAGGCGAGGCTGCGCTCGGTCAGCGCCGAGACCGGCTACGGCTTCGATGTGGGCCTGCGCGGCGAGGCCCGCTGGACCCATCGCAACTTCCTCGGCGAGGCGCGCAACCTGACCATCAGTGCCGTGGCCAACACGGGCCTCGGCGCCTCGGCCCAGCCGGGCGAGCAGACGCCCCGCCGCTTCCGGGGCGCCGTCTCGCTCTACCAACCCTATTTCTTCTCCACCGACCTCGCCCTCACCGTCGCCCCCTTCATCGACTTCCAACGCGACCCGCAGATCGACGAGGTGCCGGACAACACCTTGCAGATCAACACGCGCGAGTTCGGCGTCAACACGACCCTCCTTTACGACATCCTGCCCTTCCGCGTCATCAGCCTCCAGCACACCTTTAGCCGGGCCGCTGTCTTCGCCGGCGAGTTGCCCGTGGCCGGGCTGATGGACGGGACGAGCATGCGCGACCTCTTCGATAAGAACACGTTCGCGCTCAACGGCACCTTCGGCTGGACGAACGACTTCATCAACCCGCGCCGGGGCTACCTCATCCGCCCCACGCTCGAATACGCCGGTCTGCTGTCCGACATCAAGTACCAGAAGATCGCCCTCGAAGGGGTGGCCTATATCCCCATCACCACGATCCCGCGCACCAGCCTGGGCGTGCGCCTCTTCGCGGGCCGCCTCTTTACGGATCAGCAGACGTTTTTCCCCATCCTCGACCCGTTCGAGAACCGCTTCGACCAGATCCGGTTCTACGCCGGCGGCAGCAACGACGTGCGGGGGTTCGGCTACCAGCTCCTCGGCTCCAAGATTGCCCGCGCCGACTCGATCTCCCTCATCGAAACCGCGCTCGACAAGCCCCTCGACGCGCTGACGTACGACGATTTTCAGGTGTCCGGCGCGCGGTTCGAACGGCTGGGCGGCCTCAACAAGATAGCCGGCAGCGTGGAGGCGCGGCTGCCTTTTTCCTGGCTGGGCCCGGCGTGGCGCTCTGCTGTGTTCCTCGACTTCGGGCGCGTCTTCGGAGACCAGACCGAGGGGCCGGTCGCCCTCGACGCGCCGTTCCAGTTCACCTTGGGCAGCGGGCTGCGCTACGAGACGCTCATCGGCTTCATCCGGATGGACCTGGCCTACCGCCTCAATCCGGTCCGGCTGGACAAACACAACGCCCGCGATGTGTACCTGCACGAAGGCCCCTATTTCTCCGAATTGGGTACCCTTACGGAGAACTGCCCCGTGCCGGGCCTCGTCGGGGCCTGCGTCAAAGATCCGCTGCCAAGCGGGGGCTTCTGGGATTTCGTAAAGGACCACGTCCGCCTCCACATCAGCATAGGACAAGCCTTCTGATTGCGGAATGCGGATTTCGGATTGCGGATTTCGGATTGCGACACCGAAGGTTCACACCAGTAAAATGATCAGAGGGAGATTCACCGCAGGTAAATGCAAAAAGCTGATCGCTGACGGCTGAAAGCTCGGCAGGCGAAAGCCTGGCGATGAAGCGCAGACTTATAGGACAAAGCAAACGGGAGTAACGAAGGAAACGGATTGGCGGAACGAGACGAACATAGCGAACGAGCGGGCACGGCGGACGCTTCGCAGGCGCCTACGAACGGCGCTGCGGGCGCATCTCCTGGGGCCGAGCAAGCGCAGGAGGACGCCGAAAAGGAAGCGACGAAGCGGAGCGTGCTTAAGATCGTGCTTTACACCCTCGGCGGGCTCGTCGGGCTGGTGCTGGTGCTTGTGTTGCTCTTCGTTATCGCCATCCAGACCAACCCCGGCGCCAATGGCTTCGCGGGCTTCATCCTCGGCCTGGCCAACCCGTTCGACGAGGCGAACATCGAGTACAGCGACATCCGGGGCAACTTCCTGACGGGGGTGGAGCTGCACAACGTCCGCATCACCCGCCCCGCTCCTGCCTGGTACGACACGCTCGACGCCTCACGCGGCGCGGCCCTCGACGACACGCTTCGCATGGCGCAGATCGATACGCTCCGGTTGCGCTACAACCTGCTGAAGCTGCTGCGCGGCACCGTGAGCGTGAGCGAGATCACCCTCGCCAACCCCAACCTGTGGGCGCGCCAACTCGCCGACTCGACGTGGGACCTGCTCAACCCCT
>JAHEMB010000600.1 GCA_024643915.1 Rhodothermaceae bacterium
CGCGCGGTGGACGCACTTCCGGCTGGGCCTACTCGTCAAGAACGCCCTCGACTATTACTATGCCGAGCGCCCCGCCATCCTCGCCCCGCCCCGGCAGTTTATCCTTCAGGTGCAGGCGGATATTTAGTAGGGCTTGCCAAACATCTACCCCGTTTCCTATTCTGCACGTGAAGCGAGGATCGTTGAGAAAGTCCGGGGGCGGGTTGGACAAAGCATATGAGTTATATCTTCTCCGGAAATCATCGCAAAGTAAATGAATAAGAACAGCGTTCCGAAATATCATCAACTGATGAATCCCTTGCTGAAGGCATTACATGACTTGGGCGGCTCTGGCTCCATAGAGGAGATCAACGAGGCTGTTCTAACCAGCCTCGATTTGCCAGAAGAGGTTGTTGAAATCGCTCACAATCCTGAGAAAAGCAACCAAACAGAGATCGAATACCGGCTCGCTTGGGCGCGAACGTATCTCAAAAAATTCGGCATCCTCGATAATTCTAGTCGGGGCGTGTGGATCATCGTTCCAGAAAAACGTCACGTTAAGGAAGTCAGCGCGCAGCAAGTTGTTCGGACAGTCCGGGACATCACCAAGCGTGAGCGCGAGTTGCGAGAAGCCGAGGAGCTTGAGGAAGAAGCCGAAGATCTGCCAGAAGAGGTTCAATCTTGGCGCACAAGATTGCATCACATTCTCACTCAAGAAATGTCGGCAGATGCCTTCGAGCGCCTCACTAAACGCCTGCTCCGTGAATCAGGCTTCGTACAGGTTGAGGTGACAGGGCGCTCAGGAGACGGTGGTATCGATGGCAAAGGTATCATCCGGATTAGCGGAATGCTTAGCTTCCACGTGGTATTTCAATGCAAGAAATACCAAGGCTCCGTTTCATCCGGCCATGTACGAGACTTCCGAGGCGCGATGGTCGGTCGCGCTGACAAGGGCCTCATGATCACGACGGGCACATTCACACGCAATGCGGTGAAAGAAGCAACCCGAGATGGTGCACCGCCGATTGATTTGGTCGATGGCGACCAACTCGCAGACAAACTCAAGGAATTGGGGTTGGGCGTGAAAACTGAGATCGTCGAAAAGGTAAGCGTAGACGCCGAGTGGTTCCATCAGATATGAGCACGGCATGGAAGCCTCCGTCGATTTGTCGCGTTGCCGCACCCTTTACCGGGAGCAGGCGTGGTTGCGTGCGCTTGAATGCCTGAAGCAGGCGAACCGAATGAAGCCGCTGGACGCGGCCGACCTTGAGCGTCGCGCCACCGCTGCCTACATGCTGGGCCTCGACGACGACTACGTCGAAAACCTGAAGCGCGCCCACGATGCCTACCTCGAAAGCGGCGACATCCCCCGCGCGGTGCGGTGCGCCTTCTGGATCGGGCACAGCTTCATGTTTCGCGGCGAAGCGGTGCGCGGCACCGGTTGGTTTGCCCGCGCGAAGCGCTTGCTCGACCGCGCCGGGGCGGAGTGCGTCGAGCACGGCTATTTGCGTGTGCCGGAGTGGCTGCAACAGCTGGGCCGCGGGAACCACGACGCCGCCATTCGCCTCGCCGGGGAAGCCGCCGAGATTGGCGAGCGCTTCGGCGATGCGGACCTTATCTGGCTCGCGCGGCACAGCCAGGCCAAAGCCCTCCTGATGCTTGGGCGCGTAGAGGAAGGCCGGCAGTTGGTGGACGAAGCGCTCGTGGCCGCTTCGCTAGGGGAGCTCTCGCCCATCGTCACCGGCATCGTTTACTGCAACACGATCTCCTTCTGCCGGGCCACCTACGAGCTGCGGCGCGTGCGAGAATGGACAAGGGCGCTCTCGGCCTGGTGCGCGCAACAGCCTGAGATGGTGACCCACAACGGCTTGTGCCTCGTCCATCGGGCCGAAATCATGCTGATGGAGGGCGACTGGGCAACGGCGCTGGAGGAGGCACGGCGGTCGGCGGAGCGCTTCACGCGCGGCATGCTCAACCAGATGGCGTGCGGCAGAGCGCATTATTGCCAGGGAGAAGTGCATCGACTGCGGGGCGATTTTGAGGCGGCAGAGGCGGCCTATCGCCAGGCGAGCCTTCAGGGGTGTGAGCCCCAGCCCGGCCTGGCCCTCCTGCGGCTGAGCCAGGGGGATGCCGAGGCGGCGGCGGGCGCTGTGCGGCGCGTGGTTGCTGAAACGACCTCGGATGCGCGTCGTGCAGCCATCCTGCCGGCGTACGTCGAGATCGCACTCTCGATAGGCGATCTGGGCCGGGCGAAAGAAGCCTGTCGGGAAATGGAGGAAATCTCCGAGCGCCATCCTTCGGAGATCGTCTACGCCATGGCCTCGCACTGCCGGGGCGCCGTCGACCTGGACGAAGGTCGTGCACGCGAGGCCCTCGCAGCCCTCCGATCTGCCCAGACGATCTGGACGGAGTTGGGGGCGGTCTACGAGGTCGCGCGCCTCCGCGCCCGGATCGCGCAGGCCTGCCGAATGCTCGGCGATGAGGACACGGCGCTTATGGAGGAAGAAGCCGCTCGAAAAGCGTTCGAGGATCTGGGTGCCCGGCCGGATCTACTTGGTGTTGTCTCGACAGGCGATTTGGACGGAGGCGCTTCTGCGGCGCACGATCTGACCTCCCGGCAGCTCGAAGTGCTCCGGCTGGTCGCAGCGGGGATGACGAACCACGAGATTGCGGACGCGCTCTTCGTCAGCGAACACACCATCGCGCGGCACCTCCAGAATATCTTTGCCAAGCTGAACGTCTCGTCGCGCACCGCAGCTGCGGCCTTCGCCTTTGCGCATGATCTTGTCTGAGTGCAAACACACGCGTCGTATAGGATGGCGGCATAATCCAGGTTGTTCGTCCTTTTGCCTTGATGCGCCTTGATGCAAAGGGACCCACACATTCATGCCCACGGTGTGGGCACCACATAACATGAAAAAGGTTCTCTCCGCGACGGCCGGCGCCCGAGGTCGTTGATCTAATGGCGCGCCTGGTGCCCGCGACCAAAACTGACCCTGGCAGTCCCCGGCACCACATATTGTCGCCTCGTTGCCCCGCAGCGCATCGCCGCGGTAGCTATGAGAGCACGCAGGGCAAAGTCGTCCTCACTGACTGCCTCGCCGGCCGCCTCCTGCTCGATCCTGCTCAATTCTCCAACACGGAGGGCTTCCTCATGGACATCCTCTACACACACGCCGCCGGCATCGACATCGGAAAGAAAGAGATCGTCTGCTCGGTGCGCACGCCGCAGGGACGGCAGACGCGCACTTTCTCGCGCATGACCGGGCCGCTGA
>JAHEMB010000601.1 GCA_024643915.1 Rhodothermaceae bacterium
TCGCTCTCGACCCCCTCGGGATCTGCACCGCCGCCGTCATCAGCACCCACTCCGCACTCGTCACGCCGCACTTAGTTGCGGGCGGCTTTCAGCTCGGCCTGCACGTCATCTACGTGGACGATCTTCTGCTTGAAGCTGTACTGGCCGTTCGCCTTCTTCTCGGCAATGACCAGCTTCGCCATGCTCTTTCCGGCCTCGCGCTGCTTGCGCACCTTGTCGCCGAATGTCTGTTTCTTTGCCATGGTTCTTCGACTCGTTTAATCGTTCATGCCCCAAAACACAGGCGCTACCCCGCGCGGCCAATAAAGGTTTCGCGCGAACGTAGCGCCGCTCTTCTCGAAGAATCGCCCGCCGGCTTTACTTGATCTCGCGGTGGATGGTATGCTTGCGCAGCACGGGGTTGTACTTGCGCAGCTCCAGCCGCTCGGTCGTGTTCCGGCGGTTCTTCATCGTCGAGTAGCGCGACGTGCCGGGCTTCTCGGTGCACTCGATGGTAACCTGGATGCGGTTTTCTTTGCCCTTCGCCATGATGCTCTAATCGTTTAGGAGAAATTGGAAACCGACGCGGCGTCACACGCGCACGCCCTGCTTGCGGGCCTCTTCGAGCACCGCCTGGATTCCGTTCTTGTTGATCGTCTTGATCGTCTTGGCCGAGACGCGCAGCGTCACCCAGCGATCCTCTTCTGGGATGTAAAACCGCTTCTTCTGCAGGTTGACCTGAAAGCGCCGCTTCGCCTTATTGTTGGCGTGGGACACGTGGTTCCCCGCCTTCGGCCCTTGGCCCGTCAACTGGTCCTTCCGTGCCATCGTTCGTTCCTCGCTAAAAAAGTCGTGCCGCGTGACCCCGGCGGGGCGCCGAAGCAGGCAACAAAGTGTGAAAGTCGGTCCGTTTAAGCCGGGCCGCGCCTGAATGTTTCTTAAAAAAGAGATGCAGAAGGGCCGCCGCTGGGCGGAAATCCGGGACCGGCCGTGTCGAGGCTTTCTTCGGATTTCGAGCTTCGATATTCGGGTTTCAACGCACAGGTAGCCGTGCGGCACCCCGGCCCGAGCATCTCGCAAGTGCTTCTGCGGAGCTACTCATCGATGCTCGGGGTTGGGATGGTCGAAGCGGCAGCCGGCTTCCCACAGCGAGCGCTGGTTGCCGTGCGCGGGGATGCCGCCCGCATCCTTGAGCATCCGCGCCAGATGCATCAGGTTCCACGCCAGGAAGGTGGTGTTTCGCTGGGTGAAATCGTTGCTGACGCCGACGCGTTCGCCATCGACGAGGTCGCCGTAGCTGGCGCCGGGGCCGGCCTCGCCGATCCAGCCGGCGTCGGCCTGCGGCGGGATGGTGTAGCCCAGGTGCTGGAGGGCGTAGAGGATGCCCATCGAGCAGTGCTTGATGCCGTCCTCGTTGCCGGTGACGATGCAGCCGCCCACCTTGCCGTAGTAGGCGTACTGCCCGTGCGTGTTCAAGTCGCCCGAGGTGGCGTAGAGCCGTTCAATGACGAGCGAGCAGACACTCGACTTCTCCCCCAGCCAGATGGGGGAGCCGAGCACGAGGATGTCGGCGGCCTTGACTTTCTCGTAGATCTCGGGCCATGCGTCCACGTCCCACCCGTGTTCGGTCATGTCCTTGTAAACACCGAAGGCGAGGGCGTGGTCGACCGGGCGCAGCACCTCTACCGCCACACCGTTCGTCTCCATGATGGCGCGGGCGACGTCGAGGAGGCCCTCGGTATGGGATCGCTGGGGGGAGGGCTTGAGCGTGCAGTTGAGGAAGAGGGCGCGGAGATCGGAGAAGTCATAAGGGTTCGTCTCGTTCCAGTCGCGCTGTTGCGGGCGGAGTTCCATGAGAGGGCGAGGGATGGGTGAGGAGGGCAAGGGGCCTAGAGAAGTGCCGGGGCGGCGGCGGACGTTACAGGGCGTGATGCATGAAACGTGATGCGTTGGGTAGCTCTGCTGAAATGCTGCGGCAAGCACCTTTCCCCCTTCGTAAAGAAGGGGGACCGCTCGTTCGGAACGCATGTGGAGATCGAGCAGGGGGATGTCTCGCTGATTGGCTCCTTCGCCTCTACAGATGCGCCCTGCCTCACCACATCCCTCTGGGACGGCTCCACCTGCGTTCCGCCGTCCCTGTCTTTGTGGAGAAGGGAGAGGGGCCATACCTCAACCGTTCAGTCGAGCATCACTTTGCACGCCTCAAAGGGAGGCGTAGAACAGTGCTACAGCGCGTCGCTGCTCGGGGGTGAGCCGGTCGGCGGTGGGGTGCATGAGGTGGGCGTAGGCCGAGCCGCCGCGCTGGCCCTGCTTGAAAAGCTGAAGTTGCAAGAGGAGATAGTCGGCGTACTGACCGGCGAGGTTAGGGTAGAAGGGGTTGCGGGGCGCGCTGCCGGGGCCGTGGCAATCCACGCACGAGGGCACGCCCTCGCCCGGCACGCCCTCGTAGACGATGGCCCGCCCGAGCGCCAAGGCCTCCGCATCGACCGACTTCGTAGGCGGGGCCGTCGGTTGCTGGCGGCTGTAGTAGCGGGCGAGTTCGCGCATCTCCTCGGGGCTGAGGCCGGCGGCGACGGGCGCCATGATGCCGCTGGGTCGCGTGCCCTGCGCGTAGGCGCGGAGCGCGGCGTAGAGGTAGACAGGCCGCTGCCCGGCGAGGCGGGGGAACGCTCCCAGCCCCCGCCCATTGCCGTCGATCCCATGGCACCGCCCGCAGCTCTCGGCGATGGCCAGGGGGGCCGCCTCCGGCTCTATCAGATCGTGCATCGGCGCGTCGGCGTCGAGGGGCGTCGTATTGCCGTGGACGAGTTGGCGGTAGCCCGCCGCGTCCAGGTCGGGCAGGGCGCGGAGGAAAGCCACCATCGCCCACACCTCGTCGTCGCGGTGGCGGGCGGGCCAGGCGGGCATGCCGGTGAACTTGACACCGTGCTTGACGATGTAGAACAGCTCGTCGGCCTCCCAGAGGCCGATCTTCGGCCCGAGGTAGGGCGGCTCGGCTGTCATCTCCACAGCGATCCTGGGGCGGGGAAAGGAGGGGCTGCCATGGCAGGGGCGGCAGCCCGTCTCGTAGTGGCCGGCACCCTTCAGGACGAGCGCCGGGCTGTCGAGCGAGTCGAGCGGCGGCGGACTGATGCCTGCGCTGTAGGTAGAGACGGAACGGGCCATCGCCCAGTCGAGGAGCCGCTCGGTGATGGGCCAATGCCCCGAACTCGCTTTGATCGAGACGAGGCCCGAGGCGGCGAGGAGGAACCCGCCCACCGCCAGCACC
>JAHEMB010000602.1 GCA_024643915.1 Rhodothermaceae bacterium
GGCCAGAACACGATCCTCAGCAACGTGATCGTGCAGCGCGCCCCCGATGCGGGTCTCTCCGACGAAGCATTGCAAACGCAAGTGCAGCGGCAGGTACAGCAACGGATTCGGGAACAGTACCCGTTCCTCACACCCCTCGTCAACGTTACCGTGCTGGCGGCGCCGGAGTAGCGTGGGGGCATGAATCGAGGAATCGAAGAGCCGAAGAATCGAGGAGAAGGTGGCGCCTGGACGCTCGGTGTTTCGTAGCTTCCTCGTTTCTTCCACTCCTCCACTCGTCTATTCTTTTCTCGATGAAGTCGCGTTCCTTTTCCTTCCTTCTCGTTCTCGCCCTGCTTCCCCTCGCGGCGCAGGCGCAGGATCGGCTGCTTTCACCGGCTGAATTTCTCGGGTACGCGCTGGGCGAGCGGTTCACGCCGCACCACCGTGTGGTCGATTACGTGACGCACGTGGCGGCGGCCTCGCCCAACGTGCGGCTCGAACCCTACGGCGAGACCTACGAGGGCCGCCCGCTCCTCACCGCCTTCGTCACCACGCCGGGCAACCTCGGCCGTCTTGAGACCATCCGCGAGGACAACCTGCGGCGGGCGGGGCTGCTGCCGGGCGAACCGGCGGGCGAGACGGCGCTTGTGTGGCTCAGCTACAACGTCCACGGCAACGAGAGCGTCAGCACCGAGGCGGCGATGGCGACGCTCTACGCCCTCGCCAACCCCGCCGACGCCCACACGCAACGCTGGCTCGAAAACGCCGTTGTCGTGATTGATCCGTGCATCAACCCCGATGGGCGCGAGCGCTACGTGCAGTGGTACCGGCAGGCGCGGGGGCGGGCACCCAACGCCCGCCCGGCGGCATGGGAGCACCACGAGCCGTGGCCGGGCGGGCGGACCAACCATTATTATTTCGACCTGAACCGGGATTGGGCGTGGATGACGCAGCAGGAGACGCAGCAACGCCTCGCCCTCTACAACCGGTGGCTGCCCCACGTCCACGTCGATTTCCACGAGCAGGGCGTAGACGAGCCCTACTATTTCGCCCCCGCCGCCGAGCCGTTCCACGAGAGCATCACGGCTTTTCAGCGCGACTTCCAGACTGAGATCGGCGCCAACCATGCCCGCTACTTCGACGCCGAGGGGTGGCTCTACTTCACCCGGCAGCGGTTCGACCTTTTCTACCCCGGTTATGGCGACACCTGGCCCACCTTCAATGGCGCGGTGGGGATGACTTACGAGCAGGGCGGCTCGGGACGCGCCGGCCTCGCCATCCGCACCGCCGAGGGCGACACGCTCACCCTCGCCGAGCGCATCGCCCACCACCACACCACCGGCCTCTCGACCGTGGAGACGATGGCGCAGAACCACCGCCGCGTGGTCGCGCAGTTCGCGGATTATTTCGCCCAGGCCCGGACTGCGCCGCCGGGCGACTACAAGACCTACGTGGTGAAAGGAGAAAACGCGCCGGACCGCCTCGACGCCCTCGCCCGGCACCTCGACGCGCAGGGCATCGCCTACGGCTACGCCGAAGCACGGCGGCAGGCGCGGGGCTTCGCCTATGCGACGGGGCGGGCCGAGGGCTTCACGGTAGCACCGGGCGACCTCCTCGTGAGCGCCTACCAGCCGAAATCCGTCCTGGCAAAAGTGCTCCTCGAACCCCGCTCCGTCTTGGCCGACTCCGTCACCTACGACATCACCGCCTGGGCGCTGCCCTACGCCTACGGCCTCGACGCCTTCGCCACGACCGAGCGCCTCGCCCCCGGCGCGCCGACGCCGCCCCGCGACGCCGCGCCCACCCCGTCCGTCGCCCGGCCCTATGCCTACCTGGTCGAGTGGAACAGCCTGGATGACGCCCGCTTCCTCGCCGCGCTCCTTGAGCAAGGCATCAAGTTGCGCTTCGCCGAACAGCCTTTCGAGGTGAACGGACGCACGTACGCCGAGGGCACGCTCATCATCACACGGAAGGGCAACGCGGGGGATTTCGACACGACGGTGCGGGAGACAGCGGCGCAGTTCGGACAGGCCCTCGTGCCAGTCGAGAGCGGCATCGTCACGCGCGGGGCGGACTTCGGCTCCTCCGACGTGCCGTTCCTCGCCCGGCCCGAGGTGGCGGTGCTGGCGAGCGAGGAGATCTCCTCCTACGCCCTCGGCGAGGTGTGGCACTTCTTCGACCAGGTCCTCCACTACCCGATCACCCTCCTGCCCACCGACGATTTCGAGATCGCCGACCTGACGCTTTTCGACGTGCTCATCCTGCCCAGCGGCGCCTACGACAAAATATTTCCGGACGAGAAACTGCCGGCCCTTAAGGAATGGATCCGGGGCGGCGGGCGGCTCATCGCGATGGAGCGCGCCGTGTCGTTCTTCGAAGGCAAAGAGGGCTTTGCGGTGAAGAAGAAAAAAGCGGAGGGCGAGGCCGCTGATTCCCTGGCTGCGCCCCGCCAACGCCGTTACGGCGAGCGCGAGCGGCAGGAGATCAGCGACGAGGTGCCCGGCAGCATTTTCCGCGTCGAGATGGACGCCACGCACCCCCTCGGCTTCGGGCTGGATCGCTACTTCACCCTCAAACGCAACGACAACGCCTTCGCCTTCCTCGACGATGGCTGGAACGTGGGCGTGCTGCGCACCGACAGCCACGTGAGCGGCTTCACTGGCTACCGGGCCAGGGCGGCGCTACAAGACGTGCTGGCCTTCGGCGTGCAGGAAATGGGCCGGGGCGAGGTCGTCTACCTGGTCGACGATCCGCTCTTCCGGGGCTTCTGGTATACGGGTAAGCTCCTTTTCGCCAACGCCGTCTTCCTCGTCGGCCAGTCCACCCCGGCGCGGTACTAAAAATGTCAGAATCCTTGGTATAAAACAACGAAGGCCCGGAGCCAGCGTAAAGCGCGACCCCGGGCCTCCATTCATCGGCGCGTCGGCGGCGCTACTGGTTGCCGTTCCTGTTATTCCCGTTGCCGTTGTTTTTCTTCTCCTGCTTTTTCGCTTCCTTCTCTTCTTTCTTTTCCTGCTTCTCCTCCTTTTTCTGCTGGCCCCGGTTGCCGCGCGCGTTACCCCGCTGGCCCTGCCGCAGCACGTCGCTGTTCTTGCGCTGGGCGCGGTTGAGAGAATCGGCGGCGCTCATGTTCTCATCCGCTTCTTCAGCGCGTCGTTCGTCCGAGCGGCTTGTTCGGTCTTCCGGCTCCTCTCCCTCGTCGATTACCTCGTAGACCTGCTCCCGCAGGGCGCGTTCGAGGTCCTGGTCGTCGTCA
>JAHEMB010000603.1 GCA_024643915.1 Rhodothermaceae bacterium
ACGCTCTCGGCGCAGACGAGCGGCACGCTCACGATCCTTGCACCCCTGGGCCGTTTCATGAAGGCGGGGCAGACAGTCGCCCAGGTCGATCCGGGCCTCGCCCGTGCCGCCCTGAACCAGGCCGAGGCGCAGGTGGCGGCAGCCGAGGCGCAGTTCGAGTTGGCGGCGGACAACTTCCGACGCCAGGAAGGGCTTTACCGGGACTCCATCATCAGCGCCCTCGAATTCCAAAACATCCGGGCGCAGCGGAGCCAGGCCGAAGCCGGGCTGGCGCAGGCGAAAGCCGCCGCCGCCCAGTCCCGCCAGCAGCTTGCCAACACCCGCGTCGTCGCGCCCTTCTCCGGCACGGTAGAGGAGCACCTGGCCGAGCGGGGCGAGCAGGTCGGCCCCGGCACGGGCGTCGTGCGCCTCGTCAGTACAGGGAAGGTGCAGGTGGTGGCCGGCGTGCCGGAGCGGTACGCCGCCGACATCGAGGTGGGCACGCCCGTCACCGTGCAACTGAATGCCTATGGCCTGGCGCCCCGCGCGGGCCGCATCACCTTCGTCGGCGCCGCCGTGGACCCGGACAACCGCACCTTTCCCATCGAGGTGGCGCTCGACAATCCCGGCGGGACGCTCAAGCCGGAGATGGTGGCGCAGCTCGTGGTAGCGCGCGAGCGGCTCGAAGGCATCCTCGTGGTGCCGCAGGCGGCGCTTATCCGTGACGAGGCCGGGGAGAGCGTCTTTGTCGTCGCAGATGAAGGCAGCGCGCCGACGGCCCGGCGGCGCGCCGTCACGCTCGGCGTCGCCTCGGGCGGCAACGTCGTCGTCACGAGCGGCCTCGCAGCCGGCGACGCCGTCGTCGTCCTCGGGCAATCCAACCTGACAGACGGCGACCAGGTGGAGGTCGTTGACAGCTATTCGAGCGCGGACGCAGCCGGCGCCTTCACCCAGGCCGTCACGCAGTAATTCGCGTCTCCTCGCTTCTCATAGATCCTATTCGGAGCTTTCCATGACCCTCACCAACGTCGCCATAAAATTCCGCACGAGCATCGTCGTGCTGACGCTCCTGCTCTTCGCGGGCGGCTTCTACAGCTACGTCACGCTTCCCAAGGAGTCGAGCCCGTCCATCGAGATCCCGCAGATCATCATCACGACGATCTACCCCGGCGCCAGCCCAAACGACATCGAGACGCTCGTCACGCAGCCCATCGAACAGGAGATCCAGGGTATCAACGGCATCGACGAGGTGCGCTCGACCTCGTCCGAAGGCGTCTCTTCCATCATCGCCGAGTTCACGCCGGACGTGCAGATGGATGAGGCCAACCAGAAGGTCCGCGACAAGGTGGACGTGGCCAAAGCCGACCTCCCGGCCGACGCCGAGGAGCCGATCATCAATGAGATCGACATCTCGCAGTTTCCCATCATGACCGTCAACCTGGCGGCGGACTACTCGCTTTCGCGCCTCAAGGAGGTGGCCGAGGATCTCCAAGATGAGATGGAGGCCCTCCCCGGTGTGCTGGAAGTGGACCTCGTCGGTGGCCTCGAGCGCGAGGTGCAGGTGAACGTCGATCAGACGGCGTTGCAAGCCTACAACCTCACCTTCGCCGACCTCATCAGCACCATCCAGGAAGAGGACGCCAACATCCCCGGCGGCTCGGTGGATGTGGACCGGCAGAACTACCTGCTGCGCGTGGACGGCACGTTCCGGGATCCCTCCGTCATCGAGAACCTCGTTGTCCAGGCGCCGGGCGGCGTGCCCGTTTACGTGCGCGACGTGGCCGACGTGCAGTTCGGCTTCAAGGATCGGGCGAGCTATGCCCGGCTGAAAGTGCTGCGCCGCGAGACCGAGGACGGCGCTTTTGTACCGGTCGAAGAGACGGGCTACCAGCAGGTGATCTCGCTCAACGTGAAGAAACGACCGGGGGAGAACATCATCGAAACCGCCGGGGCCGTGAATGCCCTGCTGGCCGATTTTGACCTGCCGGGCGGCACGCAAGTGCTCGTCACGGGCGACCAGAGCGAGCAGGTGGAAACGCTCGTGAAGGACCTGGAGAACAACATCATCGCCGGCATCATCTTCGTCATCGCCGTCCTCCTGTTCTTCCTGGGGGTGCGCAGCGCGCTTCTCGTCGGCATCGCCATCCCGCTCTCGATGCTGCTCTCGTTCATCATCTTCCTCGTGATGGGCGTCACGCTCAATATGGTGGTGCTCTTCTCCCTCATCATCGCCCTGGGCATGCTGGTGGATAACGCGGTGGTGATCGTCGAGAACATCTACCGCTACCGAGAGGAGGGCCACAGCCGCTGGGAATCCGCCAAGCAGGCGACGGCGGAAGTGGGCAGCGCCGTCGTCGCTTCCACTGCTACCACGGTGGCCGTTTTCGCGCCGATGCTGTTCTGGCCCGGCCTCATCGGCGAGTTCATGAGTTTCCTGCCGCTCACGCTCATCGTCACGCTCACGTCGAGCCTGTTCGTGGCGCTCGTCATCAACCCCGTCATCACCGGGTTTTTCGTCAAGGTGGAAGGGGAGGACGAAGACGCCGATCTGTACGAGGAGAACCCGTGGAGCCGCCGCATCGGGCTGGGGGTGATGGGCTTCGCCGTGCTCGTCGTTGGGCTGCTCAATCCGATTACGCTCGGCGTGCTCGTGGTGGGCGGCGCGCTCGTCTACGCGCTCTACAAGTACGTCTTCAAACCCATTGCCGACGGCTTCGTAGGGACGAGCCTGCCGAAGCTGGTGGCGGCCTACCGGGGTTTCCTGGCCTGGATGCTTCAGCGCGACTATACCGTGAAGCGCGCGTACCTGCGCAACACCGGCACGTTCGTGGCCCTCACGGTCGGCGTGCTGCTGCTCATCGTCGGGGCGATGCTGAACGGCTTTGCCGGCCCGGTGGCCGGGATGATCCTGCTCGTGCCGGGTGGCCTGCTGACGCTCGCCGGCGTCCTCGGCATCCTCCTGCACACGCTGGAGAGCCTGTTCCTCGGCGGCGCCGCTACCCTGAAGGCCGGGCTCATCTTCGGCGCCCTCATGCTCGGCGTCCTCATGCTCTCGGTCGTCGGCGGCGCGCTCGACGTGGGCACGCTCGTCGTGCTGATGATGCTGCCGGCGCTTGTGGTCGGCACCGGCCTCCTGGGGATGCTCTTGGGGCGGGGGCGAAAAACGCTCATCCTGACAGACAACCGGGCGCGGCTCCTCTCGGGCAGCCTGGGCGCCCTCTTCGCCATCCTGGCCCTCTTCGCCGTGGCGC
>JAHEMB010000031.1 GCA_024643915.1 Rhodothermaceae bacterium
GTTGCGGACCATGAACTCCTTGAGCACGTCGTTCTGGATGGTCCCGACGAGGTGCACCGGCGCGACGCCCTGCTCCTCCGCCGCGACGATGTAGAAGGCCATCACCGGCAGCACCGCCCCGTTCATCGTCATCGACACGCTCATTCGGTCGAGCGGGATGGCATCGAAGAGGATCTTCGCGTCCTCTACCGTATCAATCGCCACGCCCGCCTTCCCCACGTCGCCCACCACGCGCGGGTGGTCCGAGTCGTAGCCCCGGTGCGTGGCCAGGTCGAAGGCGACCGAGAGGCCGCGCTGCCCGGCGGCAAGGCCGCGTCGGTAGAAGGCATTCGATTCCTCGGCGGTGGAGAAGCCCGCGTACTGGCGGATGGTCCAGGGGCGGACGTTGTACATGGTGCTGTACGGCCCCCGCAGGAAAGGCGGCAGCCCGGCCGCGTAGTGTAGGTGCGCCATCCCATCGAGCACCTCCGCCGTGTAGGCCGGCGCTACGGGGATCTGCTCCGGCGTCTCCCAGTGCGTGGAGCGGGGAGCGGGGAGCGGCGAGCGAGCCGTCGGATGGTAGGCTATTTTGGAGAAGTCGGGGCGCATGGTAAGGAACTGGGTGGGGAGTTCGGAGGAATACCGATGAAAGGGGAACCACGTCTTCAGAAGATTGATGATCGGCCCTCGGTCTCGTCACAGGTGTAGCTCTTCCACCGCTGCCAGCACCGCGTCGGGCGTCCAGCCGGTGCCGCGCCAGAGGCGGCGCACCCGTCCGTCCGGGTCGATGAGGGCGGTGGTGAGGTTATGGAGGAATTCTTGCCCGTCGTCCGCCTTGTAGAAAACGCCATAGCGCCCGGCTAGCCCGGCAATCTCCTCCTCCGGTCCGGTGGCGAAGCGCCAGGTCGAAACGTCGTCGGTGTAGCGGGCGGCGTATTCGTTCAGCACGGCGGGCGTGTCGTTCGCCGGGTCGAAGCTGATGCTCAAGAGCTGTACCCGGTCACCGTACTTTTCCTGCAGGGGCGGCTGGAGCTGCTGGAAATGGCGCGATATCAGGGGGCAGAAATCAGGCAGGGGGCAGCGGGTGTAAATGAACGTCAGCAGGAGCGCCTGCCCGCCGTAGTCCCCAAAGCGAAGCGTGTCGCCGGCCTGGTCGATGAGGATGAAGGGCGGGGCGGGGTCGCCCTCTTGCAGCAAGGGGGGCGCATCGGTAGGGCGGAACGGGTCCTCCGCCGCGGCGGGATGGGCGGGGAGGGCGTCGAACGGCAGCTTTTCCACATCTTCGATCCAGGAGGCCTCTCGCGTGACGACGAGCGTGAAGCGGAGCGCGTCGCGGTTCGCTAGGCCCGCCAGCACCGCCGGGTCCTGCACGTCGAACGGCATCGTCATGGCCGGCATGTAGCCAGGGATGGCCTCGTGCTCAACGAAGACGGTACGTCCGTCATCCGAGAATCCGGCCACCCGCCCCCGCACTTCGAACGAACGCGAAGGGTCGCAGGCGGAGAGAAAGAGGGGGGCGCAGAGGAGAAGCAGCGGAAATGTGCGGGGCATCCGAAAACGCAGGGGCAGATCAACAGACAAACTTCGCGTTTTCGAACCGGAACCGCGTCGAAAGGTGCCCGGCCTGGGGGAAGCTCCAAATGCCAAGCTCCAAATGCCAAGGTCTCTCGAAGCACTCTTTGGAATTCGGATTTCAGAGTCTAGGAAGGGTTGCCTCGCTTAGGCGGCCTTCTCAAGCAAAGCTGCCTTGACGGTCTCTTGCAGTGACTGGCGGGTGAAGGGCTTGCTGAGGTAGCCGGTGAAGCCGGCAGCGAGGAACCGCTCGCGGTCACCCGGCATGGCGTAGGCTGTCAGGGCCACGGCGGGGGTGGCGGCGAAGGCGGGGCGGTCGCGGAGGAGGCGGAGCAGGTCCACGCCGCTGCGCTCCTCGCCCAGGTTGATATCGAAGAGGAAGAGGTCGAAGGACTGGGCGTCGGCGGCGCTCAGGGCATCCTCCACGTTGTTCGCCATGGCCAGGGTGTACTCGGCCTGGAGCATGTAGCGGAGGAGGGTGAGGGTGTCCGGATTATCCTCCACCACCAGCAAGCGTGCCTTCCCGTCACTGTTCATGGTCTGGTTCGTCGGCGGCTGGGCAGGCGGTGCCTCGTGCCGGGCGACGGGTTTGAACGAAGCCGTAGCGGGGCGCGAAGCGGGCTGGTCGAAGATAGCCATGACGTATATAATAAAAGGGTTACGAGGAATAGAGGGCGTCGGCGTCCCGATGAGGCTTATGGGGGACCTCCTCTTACATCGCCCTCGTCTTCGTTCATCGGCTTCTACCCATGAATTCTTAAAGAGACCGGCAGGGTTATTTTGCAGGACATAAGCAGGGGAGTGGGGAGTCTCAATAAACTGAATTGGCGTAAACTCCGAGCGGAAAGCGAGGAGCGAGAAGGAAAAAGCTGAGGGAAGCCCCATCACCTTTCTTTCGGAAACCAAATCGGAGACTACCGCAGGAACGATTCACGACAGTAAATCTACGATTTCACGCCTCACAACCTCAGCCGTAATTGCACCCGCAACTCGCGGAGGCGGTTGCCCTCGGTCTCGTCGAGGCCGGAGCCGACGCGGACCACGTCTTCGAAGCGGGTGACGGCGTACTTCACCTGCAGGCTGAGGCGGTCGGACGGCAGCGCCTTGATCAGCAGGTAAGCGCGTTGCCCCCGCCCCGAGAAGGCCGGGACGGCGAAAGTGTAGAGCAGATCGTCCTCGTAGGCGAAAACACGAGCGGCAAAACCGGCGGTGTCGAAAAAAGCGAGGCGGGCGTCGAGTTGAAGGGCAGGCGTGAGGAGGAAGCGGGCGTCCTGGTAGAGGAGCATGCCGTACTGCGCGTCCTCGCTGTGGGCGAAGGAGCGGACGCCTTCGAGGCGGGCGCGCAGGCGGAGGCGGCGGCTGAAGTCGTAGGCGCCGTGGAGGCGGAGCGACTGGCGCGTCTCGGGCCGGAGGGCATACAGCAACCGCCCCAGGTCGTCGGGCACCGTCGTGCCGGCCTCTTTCGTCTCAGTGCGGGCCTGGAGGTAGACCGTCAGCCAGCGGCGCGGTTGGTGCTCCAGGTAAAGGAGGGCGTCGTAGCCCGTGGCCGGGCGCGGCACGTCGAATCGCAGCCACGGGAAGCGGTATTGGTCAAAGTAGGCGGCGAGGGTCCACCGAGGGCCGAGGTGCAGGCGCAGACCGGTGTAGAAGCCCGTCTCGTTCTGCGTGGCGCCCATCCGTTCGCCGAAAGCGTAGCCGTGCAGGCTGACGAAGTCGCGCGGGTAGTGGCGTGCGAGCAGCACCACCTCCGCCGTCTCGCCCGCCTTCATCGTCAGACCGCCCACGCCGCCGAGCACGCCGCCGCTTGCGCGGGCCGCCTCCCCGAAAAACAGCACATCGCCGAGGAAAAGCGAAGAGAAGACGCTGACGATGGAGGCAGCGTCGCCGGAGAAGGCGAAGCGGCGGTATGGCGCAGGATCGGGACGGAAGGCCGGGGCGAAGCGACTGACGTAGCCGGCCACCCCGATCTGCCCCCACTTTCCTGCCAGTTCGAGTGCGCCGCCCGCGAGGGATTCGGTCACCGCATCTTTCTTCGCCAGCTCGCCAGGCGTGCGGTGCAGGCCGCTCGTGGTGAAGGCGCCGGCTTCTAGGAAAAGATCCTCGGTGGCCTCGAACGTGGTGTCGGGCTCAAGGACGGAGGCGTCGAGGGTACGGCGCGAGGCGAAGGCCGAGAGGGTGAGGCCGGTCGTGGGCGCTATTGCGGCGGCGAGGCCTCGAAAGAAGCGGTTCTCTTCGGTGGAGCCGTAGGGTGCAAGGCCCTGCCCGCTCCGTACGAGGGGGCGCACCGGCTCGCGCCCCTTCCCGAACGCCGTGCTGCGCCAAAGTGCCATCCCCTGCCCGAACGCCGCCGTGAAATCGCCCACGATGAGTGCACGAAGCCTTCCCACGTCACGCAGGGCGAGGTGCCCCGTCACGTGGTCGTAGCCGTATGAGCCGGCGCTGGGGTCCCAGGCGAAGGTCTCGCCGGGGTCTTTCTCCAGGGTCAGGCCGACGCTAAGGCGGCGCCCGGCCCGCGCCCGCAGCCGGGTGTAGAGCCGTTCCGGGGAGCCGAGATAAACGGTGCGCGCCGTGTCGTCCGCAAAGCCACGCCCCAGGTCCAGCCGCCGGGTGAGGCGCTGGATGAGTTCGAAATGGAGGTCGCGGAGATCGGCCTTCAGCCCCTCGGCGCGGGGTGGGCTGACCGTGAGGAAAGGGCGAACGTTCGTCACCGCTTCTTCCGTCAGGCCCTCGACGGACTCCAATGCTTCAATACTGGCAAAGAGCCCAACGCGCTCTCGGTGGGCTGCAATGCGCCGGGCTAAGAGAGGATCGAGCGCCGGAAGGCGGGCCAGCTCCTCAACCGTCGCCGCGTTGAGGTCGAGCGGGTGGGCGGCGAGGTCGTCGAGCCACTCGGCAAGCTGCGCAGGATCGCCCTGGCCCGCGTCGACGTCTTCGAGCGCGGCTTCAAAAACCGGATCGGCGGCGAGCGTGTCGGGCTGCTGTGCAAGGGCCTCGGCGGCAAGGCAGGCCGTCAGTAGGAGGAAGGCGGGGAGAGAGAATCGGTTGCTGCGAATCATGGCGCTGGCGAAAGGGAAATTACCAGAGAAGGTGGAGGCCGGCAGCGGGCGACCAGCCCAGCGCCTCGTGCCGCTCGGCGGCGACCCCGACGTGCAGACGCGCCACCTGCAACCCGACGCCTGCCGTGAAGCGCGTCGGTTCGGTGCCTATGCCTGCACGCAACGCCAGGGTCGGCACCGGCGCCACCTCCATGCCCCCGCGCACCGACAAAGGGAAGCGCACGTCTTTGAGCACATCGAGCATGAGGCGGAACGGTCCCTCCGGCGCGTAGCCCACCCCGACCGCGAGGGTGCGCGGCAGCGCCTCGCCTGCCACGTACTCCGGCAGGTTGACGTTCGTGGCATGGAAGCCGACGGTGATGCCCGGGAAAACTACCGCGAGCGCTCCCAGCGACAACCCCACCGCTCCCGCCGCGCCGTACGTCTCGAGACTGACCTGGTGATAGCGCACGTTGAGGCCGGCGAAGACCTGGCGGGTACTGCCCAGCCGGAAGCCCCGCGCGTAGCCCAGATTTAGGTGCGTCTCGCGGTACGCCTCGAAGCCGAAGGTGCGGGCGCCCCCGCTGAAAGCGCCGAAGCGGGTCGGCTCGACGTAGTGGAGGGCGCCCAGCCGCAACGCGCGCAGCCCATAGCCCTGGCTGGCAAAGAAGGCGACGGCCCGGCCGTCGAGTGTGGCCCAGGCGGCGGGGTTAACCTGCCCCCACACGTCGCCGAGGAGGGCGGTGCCCGCGCCGCCGAGGGCCGCCACGCGGGCGCCGCCCTCCATCGATTGGGCCAGGGCCGACGTGAGGGAGAAGAGGAGCAGAAAAACACAGCAAGCGAAACGCATGGCGGTATCTATCCGGCCCCACGCACCCGACGCTTTCGAAAATTAGGGTTCAAGAAAGGAGCATGCGCCGTAGCAAATAGTGCCTCCTCGTACGGCGTCTCAACAATGCCAAACGCTCCTTTCTGACAACAATCCTTACGCGCTGGGCCGGAATGGCCGCTATTCTTTCAACAATGAGCCCTCGCTTTCCCTCAATAAAAGAAAGCCGGAGCAGAAATGCCAGGGCCGCGTGGAAACAGAGGCCGCCGCCTCGGGTAAGACGGGCCGTTCGAAAAGGCACCTCGTTTAGAATCAGGCAGTTATGATGGTCGGTTCGCGCCGCTTTTTCTTCGTCCTCGTGATTCTGATACTTGCCGGGGCCGTACTGGGGCCGGGCCGGGTCGTTGCGCAGGAGTTCGAGTGCCGCGTCACGCTCAATTATCAGAAGCTCCAGGGCTCCGATTACACGTACCTGGACGAGCTGCGCACGGAGATCGAAGAATACCTCAATGAGCGCCGCTGGACCGAGGACCGCTTCGAGGAGTTCGAGCGCATCGACTGCACGTTCCAGATCTTCATCGAGGAGGCCGTCAGCCTCACCTCGTTCCGCGCCCGCCTCATCCCGGCCATCCGGCGGCCCATCTTCGGGACCACGCAGTCCACTACCGTCGCTCAGTTCAACGATGCCGAGTGGCAGTTCACCTACGCCCAGGGCACGCCCCTCATCTACGACCCGGAGCGCTTCGATCCGCTCACGTCGATGTTGGATTTTTACGCCTTCGTGCTGCTGGGCTACGACTACGACACGTTCAGCGAACTCGGCGGTACGCCTCATTTTGAGAAGGCCCGGCGGATCGCCGAGCGGGCGCAGTCGTTCGGGGCCGCCGGCTGGTCCCAACTCAGCGGCGACCGGGGGCGCACCCAGCTCATCACCCAACTCCTTGATCCCCGCTTCCGCCCCCTCCGCAAGGCCTACTTCGACTATCATTTCAATGGCCTCGACCACTTCGTCTCCGCCACCGACCGGGCGCGCACCGCGACGCTTTCGACGCTTCAGGAACTCAACATCCTGATCCAGAGCCTCGGGCGTCAGTACGCCATCGACCTCTTTTTCTCCGCCAAATTTCAGGAGCTACCTTTCCTTTTCGAGGGCTCTGCGTTGAGCAGCCAGGCGTACGGCCTGCTCGTCGAACTCGACCCTTCGCACCTGTCCGACTATAATATGCTCGTGCAGTAAGACGCTTTAGTACTTTCCTCTCGGAATTGTGCTACCTTCGTGTAAGAGGCACAGACCCGGGCGCGTGAAAGGCACAGGCCCAGAGGAAAACGGAGCCGCGTGTGAGCCATCGGATTTTCATTGTTGAAGACAACCCGCTGGTACGCCAGGGCTACGTGGCCCTCATCGAGCTGGAGCCGGGGTTGGAGGTGTGTGGCCATGCAGACGACGCCGGGCAGGCGCTCGACACCATCGCCGATGCTCGCCCCGACCTCGCCATCATCGACGTGCTGCTGCCCGGCCTCAGCGGCCTGCGGCTCGTCGAGCAGCTCCGCGAGGTGCATCCGGCGCTTCGGATGCTCGTCATCTCCGGGCAGGATCAGAGCATCTACCGCAAACGCGCCCTGGCGGCCGGCGCCCTCGGCTACGTCGATAAGAAAGAGGCCGCCACCGATCTCATCCCCACCATCCACCGCCTCCTCTCCGACGGCGCACCCGGCTCGGCGTGAAGCGCTCCCCCGGCATTCCGCTCTCCACTCTCCGCGCACCATATGGGAGTAGAGCGCTGTGCACAAAAGATACCTTGAAGCCGCGCTAAGTTGTCTCCGCTCCGTCCGGCGCGACGACGAACTTCTGCAAGAAATCGTGCAGCAGGTGGTCCACCTCGCTGGTCTCGACAAGGCTGGCGAGAATCTCCTGGAACCGTTCCTCGCTGCCCAACTCCTCGATGTAGTTGGCGCGGTAGCGTAGCAGCCGCTCGCGCTCGCGCTCGGCGTCGAGCTCGCTGTGGAACTGGCTGCCGTAGATGGGCTTGCCAGCGATGCGGAAGGCCTGGTTGCGCTGCGAGGCGTTGAAGGCCAGCTCCACGGCGTTTTCGGGCAGACGCGTCACCCGATCGTGGTGGCCCATGTTGGCGCGGAAACAGGGGGGGAAATCGCGGAGCAGGTGGTCTTTTTCCCCGGCCTCGGTAAGTTTGACGAAACGGCTACCGAACTCGGCATGTTCGGGATCGAAGCGGACCTCGCCGCCAAAGGCGCGGGCGATGAGCTGGTGGCCCCAGCACGAGCCGAAAAGCGGCAGGTCGCGGTCGGCAGTTTCACGGATGAGGGCGAGCAGGGGCTCGGTCCAGGCGTAGTCGCGCGTGACGGAATATTCGCCTGCGCCGCCGATCATGACGGCATCGATGCCATCGAGGAGATCCAGGTCAAGCAGGTCGCGGACGACGTTGACGGGGCGAAACTGGTCGATGCGGAGGCGGCACCGTTCGACAAAGCAGCGCTGCTCCTGCCGCTCGATGTCCTCGGTGTCGCGCGCCTGGATGAGCAGGACCTTGATGTCGTCGAATGTTTTCGCCATTAGGATGCCTGAAGCTCAAGGAGGTCGCCGAACTCGTCACGCAGCAGGCGATAGAGGCGGTGCAGCGGCAGGCCGACGACCGTATAATAATCCCCTTCGATGCGGCGGACGAAGAAGGCGCCCCGGTCGTCCTGAATGCCATAGGCGCCGGCCTTGTCGAGGGGCGAGCCGCCCGCCACGTAATCGGCGATCTCGGCGTCGCTCAGGGCGCCGAAGGTGACGCGTGTGGCCTCGTGCGCGGCGCGCCGCCGGCCGCTCTCCGGGTGGACGAGGGCGAGGCCCGTATACACCGTGTGGGTGGCTCCGCTGAGGCGCCGCAGCATGGCCCGCGCCGCCGCCGCGTCCGCCGGCTTACCCAGCACCTCCCCATCCAGCACCACGATGGTGTCGGCGCCGAGGGTGAGGGCGCCGGGATGCATCTCGGACACGACGGTTGCTTTCTCCATCGCCAGCGTCTCCACGATCTCCTCGGGCGGGCAGCCGTTCGGCATCACCTCCTCCGCCGGGCTCGGCGCCACCTCGAAGGCAAAGCCGACCTGCTGCAGCAGGTGGCGGCGGCGGGGAGAGGCGGAGGCCAGGATGAAAGGGGTACGGAGTTGCACGGTTCGCAGGGAAGAATCGACCACGTCTTCGGGTAAGAAAAAAAGAACGGCGAGGGGGGGCTCGCTGATCCTGTGGGCGCAACGATGAGCCGTGGAGAATTGCGTATTTTGCTGCTAAGAAACCGCGAGTCGCCATGCCACAAGCCGCCCCCGACTGGTTTGAAGAAGAAGCTTTCTGGGCCACCTCCTACCCGTTTATGTTTCCGCCTGAGAACTTCGAGGAGGCGCGAGAGGAGATCGACGCCCTCCTCGCCCTGGCCGGCTGCGAAGAGGGAGCGGTGCTGGATCTGGCCTGCGGGCCGGGCCGCTACGCCGTGCCCCTGGCCGAGCATGGCTTTGCCGTTACCGGTGTCGATGCCACCCCGTTTTTGCTCGACAAAGGCCGCGCCTACGCCCGCGAACGAAGCGTTGCCGTGGAGTGGGTGGAGACGGATATGCGGCGCTTCGTGCGCCCGGCGGCGTTCGACCTCGCCCTCAGCCTCTTCACCTCGTTCGGGTACTTCGAGGCGTGGGAGGAGAACGAGGAGGTGCTGCGCAACGTCGTCGAGAGCCTCAAGCCAGGGGGCGTTTTCGTCTTCGATACACTCGGCAAAGAACTCATTGCCCAGGGTTTCGAAGCGACGGGCAGCATTGAGCGGGCGGAGGGGTTGATGATCCAGCGCCGCCGCGTCATAGACGACTGGAGCCGGATGGACAACGAGTGGATCATGATTCAGGATGGCGCAGCGCGCACGTTCCGGTACCATCACTGGATCTTTTCCGGGCGCGAGTTGAAAGAGCTACTGTGCGCCGCCGGTTTCGCGGCGGTACACCTCTTCGGCGGTCTCGGCGGCAGCACCTACGGCCCGGAGGCGCGGCGGCTGGTAGCCGTGGCACGAAAGGCAGCGGACTGAATCAGTATTTTTCACGCACGTATGCAGGAACAGGTGAAGAAGCGTTTGGAGGTGCTGGAGCGGGAGAACCAGCGCCTCCGCCGCGCTGTCGATGAGCTATCGATACTCAACGATCTGGCGGTGCAGATCGGCGGGGCGCGCGACCTTGAAGAGATCATGCAGCAGGTGGTGCGCCGCTCGCTCAGCGCCGTGGGCGCCGAGCAGGGCGTCATCACCCTCGTCGACGAGGCCGCGGCGGACCCGATGAAGACGCTCGTCCGGACGATGGACGAGTCGCATCAACAAGAGGCGCTACGGCCCAACTACAGCCTCCTCGGCTGGATGCACCTCCACCAGCAGCCCCTCGTGATCAACGATCCGCGCATCGACGAGCGCTTCCGCCACACGGAATGGGCGCCGTCCATCCGCGACATCGTGTCGGTGCCTATGAGGGCGCGCTCCCACCTCGTCGGCATCCTCACACTTTACAACAAGCGCAACGGGCTGGGTTTCCACCGCGAGGATGCGCGGCTGCTGTCCATCATCGCGGCGCAGTCAGCGCAGGTGGTGCAGCACGCGCGCCTGGCTGCGGAGCGCGGCCGCATCCTGCAAGTCTTCGGCCAGCACACCTCGCCCGCCATCGTCGAGGAGTTGCTGGGCCAGGGGGCTGAGGTGACGAGCCGTCGCCAGCGGGTCTGTGTCATGTTTCTCGACCTGCGGGGCTTCGTAAGCTTCGCGGAGCAGGCGGCGCCCGAGGAGGTCGTGGCCTATCTCAACCGCGTCTTCGAGTTTATGATCGAGGCCGTCAACCGCCACCACGGCATCATTCATCAGCTTCTGGGCGACGGTTTCATGGCCCTTTTCGGCGCGCCCCTGTCGCGCGGCAACGACAGCCTTAACGCGGTGAAAGCCGCCCTCGCCATCGTCGAGCGCGTCGAGCGCGAGCAGGCCGCCGGCGACCTCCCGCCCACGCGCATCGGCATCGGCCTGCACGCAGGGGAGGTGGTGGCGGGAACGGTCGGCTCGCACATCCACAAGGAATACAAAGTGACGGGCGACGTGGTGAACCTCGCCGCCCGCATCGAGCAACTCAGCAAGCAGTTCGACGCGCGCCTGCTCGTCTCAGAGACCGTGTGGCGCGAGGCCGGGGCGGAGCGCCTGCGCGCCGAACCCCTGGGCGCCATCGACGTGCGGGGCCGCGCCGAGCCCGTGCGCCTGTTCCGCCTGGCCTGAAAGCGGGTGGACGAGAAGATATTCTCTCCGGTAGGCCGTTACATTTGTTCAGGCTTGTAAAGAGGCCGTTTAATCTTTCAAAGAGCGGCATCCTCGGAGTGCCCGCCCGGTTGAGTTGGCAGACGCCCAGGTGGTTAAAGGTGTCTATCAATCTGCACAAGCATCTCCCTCTTCCCTTCACGCCACCCCCGAAAATCTGTGCGCGCAGGCCGATGGCGCGGCGCTTGCACGTATTCGGGTAGATCCCTGATTCTAAACAAGTTAACATTTTGAGGTTAGACAATGAAAATCACTACGATCCTCTCGCTCTTTCTCAGCCTTGCCTTGGTAAGCGGCTGCGCCACTAGTGGCGTCAACCGGGGCGATGTCAACCTTGTCTCACTCAGTGAAGAGTGGCAGATGGGGCAACAGTTCGAACAACAACTCGCCAAAGACCTCAAGCTCGTCAACGACCGGGCGACGGTCGCCTACGTCAGCCGCATCGGGCAGCAACTCGTCAGCCAGACGGAGCTGCGCAACCAGCCGTGGGAGTTTCACGTCGTTGCGGACCCGGCTATCAACGCCTTCAACATCCCCGGCGGACACGTTTACGTCAACACGGGGTTGCTGGCGGCAGTGGATAACGCGGCGGAGCTGGCGGGGGTGATGGCGCATGAGATCGCGCACGGCGTCTCGCGTCATGGCACCGAGCGACTGACCAAAGCCTATGGCCTCAATATCGGGGCGGGGCTGCTGCTCGGGCAGGACCCCTCGACCACGCAGAAGATTCTGGCGCAACTCGTCGGCGGCGGCGCCCTCGCCAAGTTCTCCCGCAGCGACGAGCGAGAGTCCGACGAACTGGGCGTGCTATACATGTACCGCGCTGGCTACGACCCCGAAGGCATGGCGACGATGTTCGAGAAGTTGCTGAGCCAGCGTAAGAGTCGCCCGTCGGCGGTGCAGAGCTTCTTCTCGTCGCACCCGCTCACCGAGAGCCGCATCGCGGCGGTGCGGGCCGAGGCGCGGCAACTCCCGCCGAAGCGCGGCCTCACCACGCGCGACGGGGAGTTGGCCTCCGTCCAGAGCCGTGTGGGCCGCTACAACCGATAGCTGCCAGGGCGGCAGCGTGTTCGATGCTGAACACCGCCTGTCCGACAGTGTCCATCGTGGGGGCCGCGAAATGCCCTGCGGCAGCGCCGAGGGGCGCTCGCAGCTCCGGCAACGGCCTGTCGGCATCCTGGTACGCGATTTGTCAAGGTGTACGGCACGGCACACGGCGTGCTCCGCCCCCGGCCTTCTTTCAACGGAGCGGCTTACGTGGCGGGCGGAGATGATGTGTCGTAACCAGGGAAGGGGAGCCCCGTAAGGCTTCTTTACCCTCCTCTAGTTGATGTGTGGCTACATCTTGAGGGAATGGGCCCGGCGTCTGTGGGGGACGCCGGGCCTTCTTTTTTGGCTCGGAGCGTGGAGCAGGGGTCGGAGAGCGGATGGTCCTGAATTCTTCCATACGTCCACTCAACCCTCCTCGGCCAGCAGGCGGGCGTGGTAGGCGGCGCCGATGATGCCGGCTTCGTTCTCAAGCGCGGCGGTAGTCAGCTCGGCCTGTGTGGAGAGGTGGTGGAGGAAGAGCATGTGCTTGTGCTCGCGGCTGATGCCGCCGCCGAGGATGATGAGGTCGGGGGCGAGGATGAATTCGACGTGTTCGAGGTACTCCTGCACGCGTTCCGCCCAGGCTTCCCAGGTTAGCTCTTCAAGTTTGCGGACGCGGTCCGAGGCGTAACTCTCGGCGATGTCGCCGCGCCATTCGAGGTGGCCCAACTCGGTGTTGGGGATGAGGATGCCGTCGTTGAAAAGCGCTGAGCCGATGCCGGTGCCGAAAGTGAGCACGAGCACGACGCCCTCCTGGTCGTGCCCCTCGCCAAACGCCATCTCGGCCAGGCCGGCGGCATCGGCGTCGTTGAGGACCGTGACGGGGCAGCCGGTCGTCTTGCGAAAAAGGCCGGCCACGTCGGTGCCGATCCAGCTATCGTCAATGTTGGCGGCGGTGCGGGCCACGCCTTTCCGGACGCGTGCGGGGAAAGCACACCCGATGGGGCCGCTGTAATCGAAAAAGCGCGCGATCTCGCCCACCACCTCGCCGACGGCTTCGGGGGTGGCCGGTTGGGGGGTGGGGATGCGGTGGCGCTCGGTCAGAAGCTGCCCGCTTTCGCTGTCTACGAGCGCCCCTTTCGTTCCGGTGCCGCCCACGTCGATGCCAAGGAGTTCCACGGTATTGTCTCGCCCGTTG
>JAHEMB010000604.1 GCA_024643915.1 Rhodothermaceae bacterium
CTCCTCGTGGGGCTGAGCTTCGCCAAAGCGTTCGCCTTCGGGCTGGGGGTGCCACTCGTGGGCGTCAATCACCTCGAAGGGCACATCTACTCGGTCTTCATCGAGGCGCCCCAACCGCCGTTTCCGTTCCTGTGCCTCGTCGTCTCGGGGGGGCACACGCAACTCGTCCTCGTGGAAGACGGCTTCCGCCACACCCTCCTCGGCAAGACCCGCGACGACGCCGCCGGCGAGGCGTTCGACAAGGTGGGCAAGCTGCTCGGCCTGGGCTATCCCGCCGGCCCCGAGGTCGACCGCCGCGCCCGCACCGGCGATCCGGCTTTCCACGCCTTCCCCCGCTCGGCCCCCGGCGGCTACGATTTCTCGTTCAGCGGCCTCAAAACCTCGGTGCTCTACTACCTCAACAAATTCTCCGAGGACGAACGCGCCCGCCTTCTCGAAGACTATCTGCCCGACCTCTGCGCCGCCTTCCAGCAGGCCATCGTGGACGTGCTGATCGACGCCCTGCAGCGGGCGGTGCGCGAGACGGGGGTGCGGCACGTTGCGGTGGTGGGCGGCGTCTCGGCCAACACGGCGCTGCGGGGCGCGGCGGAGGCCCTCAGCCGGAAGGAGGGGTTTATGCTCTACGTGCCCGGCCCCACCTTCTGCATGGACAACGCCGCCATGATCGCCGTGACGGCGCGGTTCAAGCTGGCCGCCGGCCTCACCAGCCCCCTCACTCTCACCGCCGCTCCCAGCCTAAACCTGACGTAGCCTCGCCCGCCTGCATGAAGACCGTCCGCGACGCCATCCGGCCCCTCGAAGCCGAGCCGCCCCCCACCCCCGAGATCCCCACCCAGGCCGACCTCGCCCCCTGGCGCGATCGCATCGACGTACTCGACCGGCTCGTTCTCCAGTGCCTCAACGAACGCTCGCGCTGCGCCAACGTCATCGGGCAGATCAAGAAAAAGCTGGACATGCCCGTCTACGTACCTAGTCGCGAGGAGGACGTGCTGCGCAACGTCGCCGCCGCCAACCACGGCCCCCTCCCCGACGCAGCCGTCCGCCGCATCTTCGAGCGCATCATCGACGAAACGCGCTCCCTCGAACGGGAAAAGTATCAGGACGAAGCCGAGAGCAACGAGGGTGGATAGAGGATGGAAGCAGAGGGCGATTTCCGCAGCGATCCATTTTCGTATCCTCAGCGAAGGACAAGCACGTGCTTGACTACTGATGTTGCGCGTCGTTGGAGGAGTGGAACGCAGGGGACGCACTGATAAGGCTGCTTCGCACGCCTTGCGCAGCACGACGCGGCCTCGCCTTCATCTGCCGCCGAGGTGTCGAATACTGCCCGGCAGCTTGCAATCTCCAGCTTCTCTTCGCTTTGCGTTGTCGCAGCAGGGGCTTTTGGCGGCTGAGCGTCATCGTTCTACAGTCAGGATACCCTGAAGCTATTCGCCAATGTGGTTAAGCATTCTCGTCATCGTCGTGCTCACCCTTGCGGCCATCTATGCGGCGGCTTTCGCTTACGGTGCCACACGATGGAAAGCGAACACCCGAGCGCTGCGGGCGCGGCTTGATTCAGCCCGCGCGCCGTCCCCGCAACAGGTGGTCGATTTCCGTGAGATTGATGGTCTGTCGGCCCCGGTCCAGCACTACTTCCGTGCTGTGCTCAAAGACGGGCAAGCGATCGTGACGAGCGTACAGTTACAACACGACGGCACCTTCAACATGAGCGAGACGGCGGACCAATGGAGACCCTTTACCTCGGAACAGTGGGTGGTGACTCGTCGGCCAGGCTTCGTCTGGAACGGACGGGTTGCCGTGCTGCCGGGGCTCCCTGCCCGCGTCCATGATGCCTACGTCGCGAGAGAGGGCCTCCTGCACGTCTCCCTGCTCGGCCTCCTCCCGGTGGCCGACCTGCGGGGCGAAGACGAACTGGCTGAGGGCGAACTGATGCGCTACTTTGCCGAAGCGACGTGGTATCCCACGGCTCTCTTGCCGAGCCAGGGAGTAGCGTGGGAAGCCGTAGACGACCGTTCAGCCTATGGCACACTGACCGACGGCGACATCGCAATCACGATGTTGTTCACTTTCGACGACCGGGGCCTCATCGACACGGTGCAGGCGGAGGCGCGCGGACGGACGGTGCGCGAAGAAATCGTACCGACCCCTTGGCGCGGACGGTTCTGGAACTACGAGGAGCGTAACGGGATGCTGGTACCTACCGATGGCGAGGTGGCGTGGCTACTGCCGGAGGGGGAAAAGCCGTACTGGCGGGGTCACATCACCGACCTCGGCTACGAACTGGCCCAATGAACGTGCGCGGCTCTCCAAAGGCTGTAGGAGCCGGCCGCTGCAGGCCCCTTCACGCCTGGTGCGGCTTTTTGCCGGTGATGCCGGCGAAGTGCGTGCGGAGGTGGACGAAGTCCGTCTCCATGTCGCCGGTGGGCTGGAAGAGGGGGCCTACCTTGACGACCTTCTCCCGGTAGTCGAAACCGGCCAGGAGGAGCGGCACGTCGGCGCCGCGCGCGATGTGGTAGAAGCCCGACCGCCACGTGTCCACTTTCTTTCGCGTGCCCTCCGGCGCGAGGCCGAGGATGAGTTGCTCCCGCTGGTTGAATGATTCGATGGCCTTGGTGACGAAGCCCTGCTGCGTGGTGCGTTCCACGGCGATGCCGCCCAGCCACCGCATCACGGCCCCGAACGGTCCCTTGAAAAGGGTATGCTTGCCGATGAAGCTCACCTTCACCCCGAGCGCGAAGAGCGTCGCCATGGCGATCACAAAATCCCAGTTGGACGTGTGCGGCACGACGATGACGACGAACCGGGGCAAGTCAGGAATCGCTCCTTTTATCCGCCACCCCATCACCCGCAGCACGCTCCGCCCGAAAGCGCGCGTGAGGCCGTTCCCGCGCCGGGGTACCGAGAGGCCGATAGGTATGTTGAGGCGAGGCATTTGCTGTGGGAAACGGTGGGGCAGGTCTTACGGATTACGCAAAGCTCCAAAATCCAAAATCCAAATTCCAAGGGTGCCAAAGGAAACATCGGACTTTGGAGCTTGCCCGAAGAGCGAATTTGGAATTTCCCTCAGTGCTCTGACAAGCGAATCTTGATGGGTTCTGCGCACCCCTCCGTCTCCCTGCCGGCGTTGCGGTCGCTTGCCGTAGCACCGCTACGTCGCGCTCCCGCGCCTGGGCAGGAAACCGACTCGGCGCACATTCAGCCATCACTTTCCAC
>JAHEMB010000605.1 GCA_024643915.1 Rhodothermaceae bacterium
CGGTCGATGTGGTTGGCGTCGATCGTGGCCGTACTAAAGGCCGCGTCGGTCTCGATCGTCAGGCCGTCGGCGACGCCGAGGCTGCCCGTGAGGTTGGCGTCTTCGCCAGCGCCGGCGAGGACGGGCGTGTAGGTTTGCCTGGCGGAGAGGACGATGGTATTGGCGCCGGCGCCGGGGGCGCAGTCACCGCAGGAGAAGTCGGCGTTGGCGTTGCGGACGGCCTTGCGGAGGGTGAATTCGACGTCGCTGGCGGTGAGGCTGTCGGCCGTACTGGTCACTATAATGGTAGCGGCCCTCGCCGAGAGCACCCAGCCGGACCCTGCGAGCAAGACAGTCAGACGAAGTGCGCGAGAGAAAGTCGAACTGCGCGAAGGGCCGGGACGACGCACGATCTGCATAGACAGCTTTCATTAGCGCAGGGTACGCCGCCCCAGCCGACGCGACCTGCCTCCGAGGCGCACGATCGGAAGGGGCGGTGGAAGGCGCCCTCGTAATCGCCTATCCTTCCGAAAAAAAACCTCCATTGCGAACAGGCTGGAAGCGGAATGAAGCGCCCCTGCGAACCTAACTCGCTTACGCCCGGCCGCGGACGGCCTATAGATAATCACTTTCCGATGCGAGTGCAATAATGCTTGTTAAAAAAAGTCGTCGAGCCTCAGCAGTGCGCTCCTTTTCCGTCCTGGATTCACGCGGTTGCCCTTTCCAACCCAATCCTCCGCTCCGTACTTTTCCCCTCACCAATCCCGTTCTCCCTCTTTCCTCCACCTCCAATCGCATGATCGACCAGACTCAACTTATTGACGGCAAGGCCATCGCCGGCCAGGTGCGCGCAGAGGTGCGCGATGAAGTAGCCGCGTGGATGGCGCAGGGGCACCGCGCCCCCTACCTCGCTGTTGTCCTCGTGGGCGACAATCCTGCCTCGGCCTCCTACGTGCGTGGCAAGACGCGCGCCGCAGGGGAAGCCGGCATCGAGAGCGACACGCTCACGTACGACGCTGCCCTTTCCGAAGCCGAACTGCTCGCCGTCATCGAGCGGCTGAACGCGGACGCAAGCGTGGACGGCATCCTCGTCCAGCTCCCCCTCCCTGATCACATCGACGCCAAGAAGATCATCAATGCGCTCGATCCGAACAAAGACGTGGACGGCCTGCATCCCGCCAACGCGGGGCGGCTGATGGCCGACGAGCCGGGCTTCCTGCCCTGTACCCCCGCCGGCATCCTGGAGCTGCTCCGCCGCTCGGACGTCGAGACCTCCGGGGCGCGGGCCGTGGTGGTGGGCCGTTCCAACCTCGTCGGCAAGCCTCTCGCCAACCTCCTCCTCCGGCGCGGCGTCGATGCCACCGTTACCGTCTGCCACAGCCGCACCCGCGAGCTGGTCGCGATCACGCGCGAGGCGGACATCCTCGTCGCCGCTATCGGACGCGCCCACTTCGTTACCTCCGACATGGTCCGCGAGGGCACCGTCGTAATTGACGTGGGCATCAACCGGGTGGATGACCCTTCCCGCGAACGGGGCTACCGACTCGTGGGCGATGTGGACTTCGAGGCGGTCAAAGAGAAGGCGTCGGCCATCACGCCCGTGCCTGGCGGCGTCGGCCCAATGACGATTGCCATGCTGCTGCGTAACACCCTCCTCGCCGCTCGCCGCGATTTCCGTGGGTGAAGCGCGGCCTCGTCATTTCCTCGTCTCGTCGATTCTCCGATCCAGCCCCTTCCCTCCTACCTCTCCTCCCCAGCATGCCCCGCCCGCAGGACGCTTCTTCAGATCCCATCGAGCAGATCGAGACGACCATCGATACGCTCCTCTCCGATTCAGCCCTCGTCGACACGGCAGCAGTAGACACGACGGGCGCCGACACCACTGACGCTATCACCCAGATCGGACGCGAGGTGGGCGAGGCCGGACGGCTGATAGCAGCCGGTGAGTGGGAGCTGGTGGTGGACCGGATGTACGAGGGCCTCGGCGACTTGCTGGTGGTGTTCATTCCTAATCTATTCGGCGCCCTCTTCGTTTTTCTCCTCTTCTATGTCCTCTACCGCGTCGTAGCAACGCTCCTGCAACGGGTATTCAAGCGGAGCAAGAAGGTCGATTCGGGGCTGGAGAACCTGCTGATGAAGACCTACCGTGTGGTGGCGCTTTCCTTTATCGGCGTTCTGGTGCTGGACCAGTTTGGGTTCAACGTGGCGGCGCTCCTGGCGGGCCTCTCCATCGCCGGCATCGCCGTGGGTTTTGCCGCGCGGGATTCGCTCGAGAACTTCATCTCCGGCATCACCATCCTCCTCGACAAACCTTTTCGCGTCGGGGACAACGTGGTGGTGGAGGACATTTTCGGGACGGTGGAAGACATCACCCTTCGCTCGACGCGCCTGCGGACCCTCAACAACCAGATTATGGTGATGCCCAACATCCACATGATAAACCAGAAGCTGATCAACCACACGATGCTGGGCATCGTCCGCATTGAGATCCCCTTCGGCATCGCGTACAAGGAGTACCCCCAACAGGCCCGCGAGGTGGTACTGAAACTGACGGAGGGAGACGAGCGCCTGCACGAGGACTACAAGCCCCAGGTGGTCGTCACCGGCCTCAACGATTCCAGCGTGGACCTGTCGCTGCGCCTTTACCTGAGAAATCCTAAACTGGAGATCCCAATCCGGTTCGAGTACATCGAGAAAGTGCGAGAGGCCCTGCGCGAGGCCGACATCGAGATCCCCTTCCCTCACCTCCAGCTCTTCATCGACGAAGCCAAAGCCTTCAACGACACGTTTCTCATGCAGCCCCGCCTGCCCGCCGCCCGGCCGCCCGACCCCGAGCCCCCGTCGGCTTGAGGTAGATACGGGTTTCGAGTATCGAATTTGAGAAACCTCGGCGTAACCCGGTGGCTCTGAGGCGTATGCTTCACGTCCACACAGTTGGCCTATCTTGACCACTCCGCTAGGGCCGGCAAGGCGTGCGAGACCCACCGGGTTTACCAACAGATTCCGGTTTCCGGTTATTCACCTCGATTGATTCAGAGAAGCCATAAGTTGAAGGCCACCTTTGCGACAACCGACAACCGACAACCGACAACCGACAACCGACAACCGACAACCGACAACCGACAAACCGCCATGAGACTTGGAATGATCGGGCTGGGCAAGATGGGCCTCAATATGACGAAGCGGTTGCAGCGCGGCGGCCACGGCGTCGTTGCCTACGACCGGAGCGCGGAGGC
>JAHEMB010000032.1 GCA_024643915.1 Rhodothermaceae bacterium
GGCGTTTCTGGAGATGTTCAACTTTCCCCTCAAGCACGGCGACCCGGCGGCGCTACGCGATGAGAACGCCGTCATTCTGAGCGAGGACATCGCCATCAAGTATTTCGGCGAGACGAACCCCGTTGGCGAGCAACTGCTCGTGGAGATGACGGAAAACAAGCGCGAAGCCTTCACCGTGCAGGGCGTGGCCGAGAAATTCCCCGAACAGGCCAGCTTCGATTTCACCCTCCTGTTCAACTTCGAGAAGCTGCGGGACCGGGGCTACGCCTTCGACGACTGGAGCAAGTACGTCGATGCCACTTTTGTCAAGGTGCGGCAGCCCGGGGACATGGCGGTGATCGCCGGGCAGATGGATCGCTACCTGCAACTCCAGAACGCCGCCAGCGACGACTGGCCCATCGTCGAGCTGAAGTTCGACAACCTGCGCCACCTCGCCCGCAACTCCTATGCAGTGCGCGGCGACATCGCAGGCGGCCCGCATCCCACCGCCACCGTCGTGATCCCCCTCATCGCCCTCTTCCTGCTCATCCTCGCCTGCTTCAACTACATGAACATCGCCGTGGCAACGGCTTCGCGGCGGATCAAGGAGATCGGCGTGCGGAAGGTGGTGGGCAGCAGCAAGGCGCAACTCGTCGTGCAGTTCTTGTCGGAGAACGTGTTGCTGTGCCTGCTGGCGCTCGTGGCCGGGGTGGCCCTCGCCCACTTCTTCATCCTGCCCTCATTCAACTCTTTCTTCGAGGGCTGGCCGCGCTTCGAGATCTCGCTCACGGAGAACCTGGATCTGTGGGTTTTCCTCCTCTTGCTGCTTGTGGCGACAGCGTTGGTTTCGGGGGCGTACCCGGCTTTCTACGTGTCCTCGTTTCATCCCGCCGTCATTTTTCAGGGCAAGGAGCGGCTCGGCGGGCAGAACGTCTTTACACGCGGCTTCCTCGCCTTCCAGTTCGTCCTGGCTTTCATCACCATGATCGCAGGCGTGGCGTTCGTACAGAATGCCCGCTTCCAGTCCTCGCGCGATTGGGGCTACGACCAGGAGCATACCCTGGCCGTGGACCTGGAGGAGAAAGGGCGCTACGAAGCCCTCGCCAACGAGGTGCGGCAACTGCCCGACGTGGTGGGCCTCGCCGGCACAAACCAACACATCAGCCAGGGCACCGGCTACGCCGTGGTGGACGTGCGCGGCGAGAAGATGGAGGCACGCTTCCTCGACGTGGGCCCCGACTATTTCGACGTGATGAAACTGCGCCTCAAGGAGGGCCGCTTCTTCGACCGCGACCTGCCCGGCGACCTGAAAAACGCCATCATCATCAACGAGACGTTCGTGCGTAGCCAGGGCTGGGACGCGCCCCTCGGCGAGCAGGTGTGGTTCGACAGCACCGCCTACAGCGTCGTCGGCGTAGCGGAGGATTTTCATTACGACGACTTCTTCGATCCCATCAGCCCGCTTTTCTTCCGCCTGAGCGCGCCCGAAGAATATCGCTACCTGACGGTGCGCACACGCCCCGGCGCCGCTGTGCAGACCGCCGACGCCGTCCAGGCCGCCTGGAAACGCCTGTATCCCGACGTGCCTTATGACGGCTTCTTTCAGGACGAGGTGTTCGACTATTACTACGTCATCAACAGCAACATCACCAAGATTTTCGGCTTCACGGCAGTGATGGCGCTCCTGATCTCATGCATGGGCCTCTTCGGGCTGGCAGCGCAGAACGTGGCGCGGCGGATGAAGGAGATGAGCATCCGCAAGGTCCTCGGCGCCTCGGTAGCGAGCCTGACGACGCTCGTCAGCAGCCGCTTTTTTGTGCTGATGCTGGGCGCCGCCGTCGTGGCTACCCCCCTGAGCTACTTCGCCGTCGAGGCCCTCCTAAACTCGCTCTACGAGTACCACGTGGGCGTCAACCCGTGGCCGTTCGTCCTCGCCTACGCGCTCGTCTTCCTGACGGCGCTCCTGACCGTGGCGACCCAGATCCGCCGCGTTGCTGGGATGAACCCCGCCGAGGTGCTGCGCAACGAGTAGCTATCATAACAAATCCGATTGATTTGTTATGGTGTGGACGTATGGAAGCGTGGACGTATGGACGAATTCTTGGCCTCAGGGCTAGGCCACACCACCACTACATCCTTACGTGAATCACGCAGCGAATCTGGCAGCATGCCAAAACATCGCCCCGAGGAGCCGGCCCCGCGCCAAGCGAGACCGGCTTTTTCGTGCTGCCCAGCGGAACCCTCACCCACCTGCTGCCTTCGATTCGCAACTCAAAATCCGCAATCCAAAATCCAAAATCGCCCGTGTTGCCTGCCCTGCTCACCGACACCGTCACCCCGGACCTCGACCGGGCGCTGCACTATACGCTCCTGTGGGGCCTGGAAGGGGTGGAACTGCGCACGGTGGGCGGGGCCGGCGACCGGGTGCCGTTCGTCAACGAGGCCAAGCTGAAACGGCGGCTCGCAGAGCGCGAGCTGCCGGCGGTGGCCATCGTGCCGGGCCTGTTCGAGGGGCGCGCGAGCGACCGAGCCGGGTGGCTCAACGAGGTGGCGGCTTTCGAGGAGACGCTGCAATTCTGCCGCCGCATCGGCTGCCCGCGCGTGGTCGTTTCGGCCTTCGAGGCGGAGGAGCAGGACGCCACAGAAGCCGCCGCCGAGGCGTTGCGGCAGGCGGGGCGGGCGGCGACGCGGCATGGCATCGACCTCGCCGTCCTCAATGAGGCCGGGCGGGCGCACGCCACCGCCGCCGCCCTGGCGGCCCTCCTTGCCCACGTCGATCAGCCGAACGTCCAGGCAGCGTGGCAGCCTGCCGAGGCGCTTCAGGCAGGCGAAGACCCCGCAGCCGGGCTGGAAAACCTGGCGGGCCGCATCGCCCTCGCCCGCGGCGCCGACGGGGTGATCCTGAAAAACGGCTGGGAGGCGACTCCACTGGGTACGGGCCGGGTGGGCTGGCCGGAGCAACTCCGCCTCCTACGCAAACAAGGCTTCGACGGACCGCTGAGCCTGGAGATCCACGTCGCCCCTCGCCCGAAGCAGGGCCTCCGCGACGCCACCACGCTCATCCGCCTGCTACGCGAATCGCGGGGGTAAAGGAAACGATGAACCTAAGAGACGAAGAATCGGAGATGAGCTGCAATCTCAGCACGCGTCGTTTCTTCGTCTCATCAATTCATCGTTTCAAAAATTCAGCCCGAGGAAAACGACGACGCCGTTGATGCGACTGGGCTCCTCCACTGCGCTCGTGGGGTCGGGGTCGGGGTCGCGGGCATTGGTCAGACTGGTCATGTAGCGTGCGCCCAAGCTGAGGCGCTCCCCGCTCACCTCATACTCGAAGCCCGCACCGATCATCCCGTCGAACGTGATGCCCTTGGCCTCGTCGTCACCCTCGTCGAACTCCTGCGAACCGGCGTTGGGGGTAAAGCGGATGCGGGCGTCGACGTTGGCCGCCACGGCGGGGCCGGCGAAAATCATCGGATGGATGCGCCCACTCGTCTCCAACCGGTACTTCAGCAGGAGCGGCACTTCGAGGTAGGTCAGGTCGAAGCGCGCCCGGCCCAGCAACTCCTCTCCGTCGATGACGGCCCGGACGTCGGCGTAGGCGCCTTTGCGCAGGTAGAGGATTTCCGCCTGCACGATGAGGCCGTTGCCAAAATCGAAGCCGAAGGCACCGCCTCCGGCCAGGGTGCTGCTGGGATCGAGGCTGGTGGCATTGCCGCCCGAGAGCCGCGTCACGGCCACGCCGATCTTCATGCCCGCTATGTACCGCTGCGCCGCCGCCTCGGATGAGGTGAACAGCAACAGCAGACTAAGAAGAAAAGCGAAGAGAACGAAGCGCATAGCATGGAGGGCTGTGGAAAAGGCGGCGTGAAAGTACGACGGCAATGAGACAAGCGAAAAGGTGAAAAATGATGCGGGAGAAGTGAAACGTGATGCGTGAGGGCGCTTTGCTCAACCGTTGAGGCAAGCATCCTTACGCATTACGTTTCACGCATCACACCCCTAGCACCTCGAAGCGCGATCCATCGACCGGGTCCTTCTCCACCTCGATGCGGACGGGGAAGGCCTCTTTGAGCTGGTCGAGGTGGGTGATAACGACGATCTTGTCGAAATCGGTCTGGATGGCCTGGATGGCCTCGACCATGTTCTGCACGCCCTGCGCGTCCTGTGTGCCAAAGCCTTCGTCGACGACGAGGGTGCGGATGCGGACGCCGCTGCGCTCAGCAAGAAGCTGCGCCAGGGCGATGCGGAGGGCGAAGTTGACGCGGAAGGCCTCGCCGCCTGAGAACGTCTCGTAGGGTCGCGAGGCGCCCTGCTCGTCGGTGATCTTGATTTCGAGCGTCTCCTTCGTCCCGCCCGTTTTTTTGTCCTTGAGCGTTTCGAGGCGGACGTGCATCCGGCCGTCGGTGAGGCGGGCGAGGAGGTCGTTGGCGCGGTCCTCGATCTCGGGGAGGGTCTGCTCTATGATGAGCGAGGGGATGCCGTGCCGCCCGAAGGCGCCCTTGAGGTGGCGGTAGAGCGAGCGCTCGGCACGGGCCTCGGCGTGCTTCTTCCGCTCCGCCTTGAGCGCCTCGCGGTCCTGCCGGGCCTGTTCGAGCCTGGCTCCCAGTTCGCCGTGGCGCGTGTGGAGGGCCTGCACGCACTGCTCCGCCTGCCGGCACGCCGCGCTTTTCTCTTCGTGCTCCTTTTTGAAGGCGGCGCGGGCAGCGAGCGTTTTCTCCATCGCGGCCAGCTTCTCCTGCGCCTTCGCCTGCTCCTGTGCAGCGTCGGCCAGGCGTTGCTGCACGCGGGCAAGCTGCTCTTTCCAGCGGGCGTGGTTCTGCTGCGCGTTGACGAGGTTTCTGAGGCGGGCGCCCGCATCGGTGAGGGCCGCCAACTCCTGCCGCACCGCGTCGAACCGGGCCGGGTCGAAACCGATCTGTTCAAGCTGTTGCCCCAGGCGGTCGATGACCTGCTGGATGGGACCGAGGGCGGTGCTGTCGTCGAGGCTTTTGCGGAGCGCGTCGGCTTCCTTTCGGCGCTGGGCGATCTGCTTATCGAGTTGCTCCTTGCGGCTGGCGGCCTGCTCCAGCTCGTTCAGCTTTTCCTGGAGGAACGCTACCCCTTCGGCCTCTTTACGCACCTGCTCGTACGCCGCCTCGTCGAAAGGCAACGCGGCGAGGCGGGCGGCGAGGTCCTGCCGGCTGCGGCGCAGGTCAGCGCCGTAGCTTTTCTCTTCGAGGGTACGGCGCAGCGCCTCAGCCTGCGCCTTGTGCTCTTCGCGCACCTGCTGCCCCTCGCGTTGCTGCCGTATTTTCTCCTCCACCGTGGCGAGTTGCTCGGGCACGTCTTTCATCCCGGCCACCTCGCTGTCGAGGGCGCGGTAGCGCGCAGCGATCTCCTCGCGCTGCGTCTTCTGCTCGTTCATCCACGCCCGCCCCGCCTCCAGGTCGTCGTCGATGGCGCCGATGCCGACGCGGTACTCGGTCGCCACCTCCTGGCGGTGCGCCTCGGTGAGGGTGGTGCCACAGGTGGGGCAGACGCTGTCGGTGGTGGAGAGGACGCGCTCCAGATGCGCCATCAGCTTTTCCTTCTCTTGCTGCTTGGCCTGAAGGCGACCCGAGGCCTCGCGGAGCGTCTCGGCCACACCCTGCCCGGCGATGCGCGCCTCAGTGAGGGCCTCCTTTTTCTCAGCCAGCCGCCGCTCGGCCTCCTTCAGCTCTTGATGGTGCGCCTCCAGCTTTTGGAGGGTCTCGGCGGCCCCGGCGCTCTCAGCGATCTGCTTCTCCAGCCCGTCGAGCCGCGCTTCCAGCGTCTTGCGCTGGCCGAGGAGCTCGCTTTCGATGTTCTTGATCTCCTCCTCCATCCCGCGACGCCGTTCTTTGACGGCGTGCAGTTCGTCGAAGCGCGTCTTGGCCGCACGGGCTTTCTCCAAGCGGCGCTGCACCGAAGGGCGCTCGATTAACTTCGCCTCGGCGTCGGAGAGGCTGCGCTGTTCGGCCTGGTTCGTGGAATCCAGTAGATGAATGCGGCTTTCGATCTCGTGGCGGCGCTGCTGGAGTTCGAGTTGCTTCTGGTCGCGCTGCTTCTCCACGCCCCGGAACAGGTCGCGCTTGTGGTCGAGGTCGTTGCGCTCCTTGGAAAGGGCCTCGAAGCGCTCGTGATTGCGCTCGATCTCGTCTTTCTGGGCGATGAGCGCCTCGGCCTTTTCGAGGTGCTGCCCCAGCTCGCCGGCTTCGCGGCTCCCCTCGGCCTGCTGCTGCGCGAGGCCGGCGATGAAGCGCCTCGCGTCGTCGGCCTGGCGGGCGAGCGCGTCGAGGGAGGCGAGTTGCTCGGTGAGGCGGCGCTCCTCGGCCCGCAGCCCGTCGAGGCGTTCCTGCTCGGCCTTTACCTGAGCGGCGACGGCCTCGCGCTCCTCCTTCCACGCCCCCTCCTCTTCGAGGACCGCCTTGAGGCGTTCGATCTCTTGCTCGGCCACGCGGAGGCGATCCGCCGCCACGCGCTCGCGCTCCCGGGCGAGGTCGGCCAGACGGTCATAGCGGCTCAGGTTGAGGATGCGGGCAAGAATCTGCTTGCGCTCGCTCGGCCCTTTCTTGGTGAACTCGTCGGACCGCCCCTGGAGGAGAAAAGCGGAGTTGATGAAGGTGTCGTAGTCGAGGCCGAGGAGGCGGTCGAGGTGGCCCTGCGTCTCACGCTGGTTGGCGCCCGTGAGGGGGACGTAGTCGCCGGAGCCGTTCTGCATCGCGTGCAGTTCCAACTCGGAGCGGCTCGTCTTGCCGGAGGCGGAGCGGTGGTAGGCGCGCGTGACGCGGTAGCGGCTTCCCTCGAGGTCGAAGGCCAGCTCCACCTGCATGTCCCGCGTGCCGATGCGGAGCAGTTCCTCGTCGGGCTTGTGGCTGCCGCTGGATTTCCGCGCCTCGCCCCAGAGCGCCCAGGTGATGGCATCGAGGAGGGCCGACTTGCCCTGCCCGTTGCGTCCCGAAAGGCAAGCCACGTGGAACTGTTCGAAGTCGAGCGTCGGCGCCGAGGTGCCGTAGCTGAGGAAGTTCTGAAGGCGGAGGGCAACGGGGATCATGCGTCCAAAACTGCTTGCTCGAAGAGGCGAAGCGCGGGCGGAAAGCTACGCAAGATACGGTGCCCGCCCTGTGTCATCCCAGGCTATCCGAGGGGGTGCTGCAACGCAAGAGACGGCACGGGGATCCGGTTTTCCGAACGCCTGAGAGGCTGTTGAGATTTATGCCCCGGGGCTGCACGCGGTCGCCTACCGGTCCCAAACCTCACCAGCCGCTGAAAGCCATATGAGCACCTACCACACGGCGCCTGCACATCCGCGAGAACTTCGGGTCTTCTGCGTTTCCTAGTCATCCCGTCGCCCAGGCAGCCAGCGTTGGCCCTGATGAGCGGGCAACGCAACGCCTCATGAAAAGAGGCTTGCACATCACGCAGCGATGCGCTAACGTACCCCCGGCGGGGCCGAGCATGGCTCCCTTAGCCACCGAGAACGCCGGAAGCCGTCCACCAGCAGTCCCTGTCCCCTTGATCGAACTCACCAACGTCACCGTCTCGTACCCCCTCCCCGGCGGTGGGCGGCGCACCGTCTTCGAAAACCTCTCCCTCAAGCTCGCGCGGGGCGAGATGGCTTACCTCGTCGGGCCCACCGGCTGCGGCAAGACGACGCTCCTGCGCCTGCTCTACATGGATCTGCGGCCCGACTACGGCGTCGTCCGCGTCGGCGATTACCGCTCGGACACCATCAACGACGAGGAGATCCCCTACCTCCGCCGCGCCCTTGGCATCGTCTTCCAGGACTTCCAGCTGCTGCCTGACCGGGACGCCTTCGACAACGTGGCCTTCGCGCTCTACGCTACAGGCAAGCGAGGCGGGGCTGTGCGCAGCCGGGCGATACAGGTGCTCGGACGCGTCGGCCTCAGCCACAAGCGTGGCCGCCATCCCCACGAACTCTCCGGCGGCGAGCAGCAGCGCGTGGTCGTCGCTCGCGCCATCGCCAACGACCCGTGGGTTCTCCTGGCCGACGAGCCTACCGGCAACCTCGACCCTAGCGTGTCGAACAGCGTTCTGGAGCTACTGCTAAGCCTGCACCGCCAGGGCATGACCTTCCTGATGGCGACCCACGACTACCGCCTCGTCAAGAAATACCCCGCCCGCACCCTCGCCTTCATGCAGGGCCAGCTCGTCGACGTCGACCCGGCCACCCTGTAGGAGTCTTCGACTCAACGACGGATCCCGGGGAGAGTCGGGGAGGTAGCGGAAGGCACCGCTCATTATTGCTCTGTTTCTCTTTTAACGCCCTGGGCTCCCAAAAAGAAAAGGCCGGCGCAAGGCACTCTGCCTCACACCGGCCAATCCGTGCAGAATCTGCAATCCGGATTCCGCATTTCGCAATCAAATCACTGTGCGATGGTTTCCAGTTCGAGGACGATGGTCACGTCGGGGGAGACGACGAAGCCGCCGGCCTCGGTCAGCTTGTTCCACGAGAGGCCGAAGTCGTGCCGGTTGATGGTCGTCTCGGCCTCGATGCCGGCGCGCTGCGTGCCGCCCATCGCGGCCACACCCAGCACAGCGCCATCGAACACCACCTCTTTGGTCGTGCCCCGGATCGTCAGATCGCCCACGAGTTCGAAGCGGTTGCCCTCGACGTTGCGGACCTTCTTGCTGACAAACGTCATCTGGGGATACTCATCCGCGGCGAAGAAGTCGGCCGAGCGGAGGTGGTTGTCGCGCTTCTCGATGCGCGTGTCGATGCTCTGCACCTCAACGGTGGCGTCGGCCTGGAGCGTGCTGAGGTTGCTCGGATCGAGCTTCACGACGGCGTCGTAGGCGCCGAAGTCGCCGCGCACGGTCGAGATGCCGAGGTGCTTCACCTTGAAGCCGATCTTCGAGTGGGCCTTATCGACGCGCCAGGTGACGACGCCGGTCGGCGCAGCATCTTTGGGCGCCTGCGCGAGGGCCGGGCCGTTCGCCAGGAAGAGGGCCAGCAGGAGGGAAAGAAGCGAAAGAAAAGAGAAGGTGCGCATGGGTCCGATAGGATTTGCTTGAAAAAATGGGGGTCTTGCAGCAGAGGCGGGGATCGCCATCCGATGCTTTTGACTCTTTGCCCATTTACTTGTTGCAACAAGTACTTATCTTCGACGAACATTCACGGCCTGGATTTACCGCCTGGGTGTGAATGAATAGCTTTGGAGAAACCCGGCGGGTCTGGGGTGTTTATTTCAAGCCTGCACACACAGCCCTGATAGGCCACTCCGCCAGGGCCGGCAGCGCGCCCTAGACCCACCGGGTTTGCCTTCAACCGCCTTCGGCCCTTGAATACATCGGAAACCGGCCAATCGCACCCTCAGAAACCCCGGCGCGGCGATCTTCGTACCGCCGTTCCCTTTCTCCTCCTCCGCGCCGCATGGATTTCAAGGAGCTGTTCAAGAAGATTCGCCACGTCGAAATTCGCACGAAGGGGCTCGTCAACGAGACGTTCGGGGGCGAGTACCACTCGGCGTTCAAAGGGCGCGGCATCGAGTTCGCCGAGGTACGACCGTACCAGATCGGCGACGACATTCGTTCTATCGACTGGAACGTGTCGGCGCGGATGGGCGATACATTCATCAAGGTGTTCGAGGAGGAGCGCGAGCAGACGCTGATGCTCCTCGTGGACGTCTCCGGGTCCGAAGATTTCGGGTCGCAGGGCGCCTTCAAGCGAGACATCGCCGCCGAAATCTGCGCCCTCGTGGCCTTCAGCGCCATCAAAAACAACGACAAGGTGGGGATGGTGCTCTTCACGGACCGGGTCGAAAAGTTCATCCCGCCCAAGAAGGGCCGGCGACATGTCCTCCGGCTCATCCGCGATTTGTACGCGCACGACCCGGCCTCGCGGGGCACCCGCCTCGCCGCCGCCTTCGATCACCTGCTCCACGTCCTCCGCCGCCGCGCCATCGTCCTCATCGTGAGCGACTTCATGGACGAGGGCTTCGAGAAACCACTGCGGGCGGTGGCGCAACGGCACGACACCATTGCCGTCCACCTGGAGGATCCGCGCGAGGAGGCGCTCCCTCTGGTGGGCCTGCTCGAACTGACCGATGCTGAGACGGGCGAAACGGTGGTAGTGGACACGCGCAGCCGCCACGCCCGCGAGGCCTTTGCCCAGCAAACTTTCGAGCGCCGCGCCGCCGTCGTCGATCTGCTGCGCCGCGTCCGCGTCGAGCGCATCCCGATCCGCACCGACGCGGGCTACGTCGAGCCCCTCATCCGCTTCTTCCGCCACCGCAACCGGCGCCCCTGAGCTTTTGTGATGTTCTGCAAGGCAAGGAAATATCGCCGGCCCAGCGCGCCTTCGTCGAAGATGAATGGGCGAATGGACGAGCGGAGGAATGGACGCGGGTCAAAAGCTCGTCGGCTCGTCGCTTCGTCGGCTCGTCGGCTCGTCCTGGGACTGTTCATGGTGGTGGCTTCGCTGTCAGCGCCGGCCTCAGCGCAACGTGTCACGGCCTACATCTCGGCGGATAGTGTGACGGTGGGCGAGCGCTTCACGCTCTCACTCGTGGCCGAGCACAATTTTATGGCCGCGCCGTTCTTCCCCGCCCCGGGCGACTCGCTCTTCGGCGATCTGGTGGCACTGAAACGCGAGGTGCTGCCGGCCCGCTACGGCGGCACCGCCCGCCCCGGCACCCGGATCGACAGCGTCACCTATGAGGTAGCGACGTTCGCGCTCGACACGGCCTACGTGCCGCCCGTACCGGTGCTTTTCGCGATCAACGAGGACACGCTCCGGGCCGCCTCACAGCCAATCTTCGTGCCGGTCATCTCGCTCGTCCCGCCCGGCGCGCAGGACATCCAGGACCTGGCGCCCCTGGCCGAATTCCCCGCGCCCGTGTGGCCGTGGGTGCTGCTGGCGACGGCGGCCCTGCTGCTGCTTGGCGCGTTCGTTTATGGCCTCCGCCGTAAACAGAAGGCGCCCCCACCCGCCGTCGAGGCGCCGCCGCCGCCGCCGGCCAGGCCCTACGAGGAGGCGATAGAGCGGCTCAATCGCCTTGAAACGAACGAGGACCTCGCCGAACCTGCGCACGCCAAGCTGTTTTACGTCATCCTCTCGGACACCCTCCGCACCTACCTGGAGCGCCGCGCGGGCGTGCCGGCCCTGGAATCGACGACGCGGGAGTTGCTGGCGACCTTGCAGCAGCGCGCCCACCGCCTGCCCCTCGGGGAGGAGGTGATGCGGTGCGCAGCCGGCGTGCTGGAGCTGTCCGACCTCGCCAAGTTCGCCGAGCACCGGCCGCAGCCCAGGGAGGGGAAAACTGCCATCAGGCAGGCGCGGGCGGTGATAGAGAGTGTGGAGGTCGGGCTGAACGCGCCGCCCCTCGGCGGCAATGGACAGGCTCCGCCTGTGCCACCCCCTGCGCCGGCCCCTGCCCTGCCTGCTGAGGCCGCAAAGCCTCCTCGGCAGAAGCTGGCAGCGTGGATGCTCGGCAGCGCGGGCGCCCTCGTCGTCGTGCTGATGGCCTGGCGTGTCAACATGGCGATGCCCACCGCGCTGGCGTTGGCAGGCTACTTCGGTGCGCGCTACGTCGCCGGGCCAAGGCAGCGACCGATGGTGCCGGCCTTTGCCGTGCAGACGGGGCATTACCTGTGGATCCTGCTGGGCTATGCCCTCGCCTCGAGTGGTGCGGCGAGCCCGGCCCTCGCCATCGCTGAGGTCCTCGTGATGATGGCGGGGCTGGCATGGCTGCTGTGGCGACCCGGCCTGCCCCCCGTGCTGCTGTTGACCGTCGTGCAAGTGCTCGGCCTGGCGACCAACGGGATCAGTTTCGTTGCCCTCGACGCGCAGAGGGGACCGCTTTTCGTCCACGTGGCCCTTCGCCTCGTCGCTCTCGCTACCCTGTGGTGGGGATGGCAGGAGTTGCGGCGCCGAGGGCATGAAGATGATATTGATCGATGACGTGATAGGCATGTCGAAGGCCAAACAAGACACAGCAATTGCCAACGGAAATGTTGAGGGTAGAAGCTGCGCTTTTCTTTAGTATTCCCCATTAATCCCGGGATATTGGACATTCGACATTCAATCTCTTCCTTCGGCCCAATCACCTTGCGCATGATGGCAGTGCCCTTCTCCCACACCCTCGTCGAGCGGCTGGCGCAGGCGCGGCGCGTGGCGGTGCTGACGGGCGCCGGCATCAGCGCCGAGAGCGGCATTCCCACCTTCCGCGACCCCGGCGGCCTCTGGCAAAAATTCCGGCCCGAGGAACTGGCGAACGTCAGCGCGTTTCTACGCAACCCGGAGCTGGTGCAGGGCTGGTACCGCCACCGCCGTCTCGTCGCGCTGGAGAAAGCGCCGAACGCCGGCCACGACGCCCTCGTCGCCCTCGAAAAGCTCGTGCTGGACTTCACGCTCGTCACCCAGAATGTGGACGACCTGCACAACCGCGCGGGCAGCAAGAACGTACTTGAACTGCACGGCAACATCACCCACAACTACTGTATCAACTGCGAGAGGGCGGCGACTGATGAAGCCCTCGTGCCCCTCGCCGAGGGCACGGCAATGCGGTGCCACGATTGTGGCGGCCTCCTCCGGCCCGACGTGGTCTGGTTCGGTGAGATGCTGCCAGAGGGCGCGATGGAGAAAGCCGAACGTGCTGCGCAACGCGCCGACGTCTTTCTGAGTATCGGCACGAGCGCCGTCGTCTACCCCGCCGCCGGGTTGCCCCTCACGGCGAAAAAGTGGGGCGCCTACGTAGCCGAGATCAATGTCGAAGCCAGCGCTATCGCGAGCTACGTCGATGAGGTCATCCTCGGCAAAGCGGGCGCGGTGCTGCCGAAGTTGGTGGAAGCGGTCGAGAGGGTGCGTGTTTAAATGGCAAATAGACCCGCCGGGTTTTGGAAACCCGACGGGTCTGTATCTCGAAAGAACGAATGCAATTCGCGCAACCGGAATGGCTGGTGCTGCTCCTCCTGGTGCCCCTGGTGGGGGGCTTGGCGTGGTGGCGAC
>JAHEMB010000606.1 GCA_024643915.1 Rhodothermaceae bacterium
GTTCGTCACGGCCCTCGGCGAGTTCGTCTCGTCGATCATGCTGTACGTCTACGGCAACCGGCCCATCAGCGTGGAGATTCTAGCCCAGCTCCGACTCTACAACTTCGGCGCAGCGGCGGCTTACAGCGTTTTTCTGATGCTCCTCATCGGCCTTGCCACGCTCGCCGTCCGCAAGATGGGCACCCCGCAAGCTGCCGCAAGCGAGGCGTTCTGAGAAGGCTTCCTCAGCATCGCCCTTGTCGTTTATTCGATTCCTCGTTTATTCGATTCCTCGTTTCTTCCATTCCTCGTTTCTTCCATTCCTCCATTCCGACAGTCCACTCGCCATTCGCTATCTTTCCCCATCGGCCACTTAAGACAAGGGAACGTATGAAGATAACCGTTATCGGCGCCGGAGCGATGGGATCAGCGATCGCGTGTGAATTGATCCAGCGAGAGGTGGTGAGCCAGGTGCAGGTGTGTGACGCCCGCGCCCGCGCCCTGCAAACGCTTCAGGAAGAGGTGCAGAGCCCCAAGCTGCGCTCGTTCCAAGTGGACGGGCGCGACCCCGCCGTGCTAGGCACCATCCTCGACGGCAGCGACTGTGTCGTCGGCAGCGCAGCGCCCGACATTAATCCGATGCTGGCCGAACTCTGCCTGAATCTCGGCCTCCATTTCTGCGACCTCGGCGGCAACGACGCGGTGGTGCAGCAGGAACTGGCCCTCGACGAGCGGGCGCGAGAGCGGTCCGTGTGGATCGTGCCCAACTGTGGGCTGGCGCCCGGCCTCGTCAACATCCTCTGCCTGCACGGCATTGAGCAGTTCGACGCGGTAGAGGCGGCGCACCTCCGCGTAGGCGACATCCCCCTCCATCCCGAGCCGCCCTTCAACTTCCGCATCTCGTGGTCCGCCGAAAAGGTCATCGAGGACTACGTTAACCCCGTCTTCCTCATCCGCGACGGCGCGGTGATCGAAGACGCCTCGCTCTCGCACGTCGAAGCCATTCATTTCGATGCGCCCTTCGGCCAGATGGAAGCGTTCTGTACGCAAGGCGGGCTCTCCACGCTCACCCACGAACTCGAAGGCCGCCTCCGCAGGCTCGACCACAAGACGGTCCGCTGGCCCGGCCACGCTGATCAGATGCGCTTCCTCCTCGGCCTGGGCTTCGGCGAGCGCCGCAGCATCGACGTGCGTACCCACCTTACCTACCGCGATGTGCTCGTGCGCCGCATGCGCCAGCGGCTAGGCGGCGACTACGAGGACGCTGTGCTGCTGCGTGTGCTCGTCCAGGGTGTGAAAGACGGACAACAACGCACGCTCGTATACGAACTGACCGACCGCTACGATGAAGGCATGGAGATGACGGCGATGAAGCGTTGCACCGCTATCCCCACGGCCACCGTCGCCACGCTCCTGGTTGAGCAGGGCGGCGGCGGCGCGGCCCCCCCGGAAAAGGTTGTGCCGCGCGAGACCTACCTCCGTCAGATCACCGAAAGCGGCCTCGCCATCACCACCACCTGGTACGACGGCCACCGCGACGTGCGCAACCCTGGGCGGGAGCCGGAGAGTCGGGGAGACGGGGAGTCGGCGAGCGCTTGACTTTACCGCTTCCCCGCTCCGATTCTTCGGTTCTCCGTTTCTCCGGCTCTCAAGAGGTGCGTCCGTAGGCGCGGAGGACGGCGCCGTTGAGGGAGGCGCCGGTGCGGGTGCAGAGGTAGAGACACAGGTCGGCCACGTCGCCGGCAGGCACGCCCTCCTGCTCGCTTTCGTCGTCGAAGAGGAGCGTCGAAGGAGCGATAGCGTGGGCCGTGATGCCCATCTCGCCCATCTCGGCGGCTACCGACTCGACGAGGCGGACGACGCCCGCTTTCGAGACTGAGTAGGCCGCCTGCTGGGCGCGCCCCCGGTCGGCGCCCTGCGCGGAGGCGATGCCGATGAGCCGCCCCCCCTGCCCCTGCATCTGCCGGGCCGCCTCGCGGAAGCACAGGAAAGCAGACGTGAGGTTGAGGCGCACGAGGCCGTTCCAGTCGTCGAGCGACGTATCGAGGAGGGGCGCGCTGCCCCAGCCCCCGACGGTGTGTACGAGCACATCGAGGCGGCCCAGGTGCTGGCCAATGGCCTGGAAGCAGGCCCGCACTTCTGCCTCCTGGGTCACGTCGGCGGGAAAGGCCCAGCCCTCGGCGTCCTCTGGGAAAGAGAGTTGCCCGGCTTCCTCCTCGTTGAGCACGATGGCGGCGACCGTGGCGCCGTACTCGGCGAAGCGCCGCGCCACGCGCTGCCCCAGCCGCCCCGCCGCCCCCGTCACCGCGACGACCTTTCCTTCGAGATTAGCTTCCAACATGTGCCTCCTGAATGAAATGTTTCGGGTTTACTTCGTCAGTCGGGCTACGCCCTCGTTTCGAGGTTCGAGGTTCGGGTTTCGAGTTCTGTCTGGAGAACCGACAACTCCCAACCTACGATGAAGTATGATCGTGGACGATGCGCCAGCCTACGGGGCGGCGCTCAAACAGCAGGGTAAACAGGCCCCCGATGTCGGGGTAGTCGCCGCCCCGTGCAAGGCGCCAGGCGCCGAAGACGAAGGCCCAGCGCGGCGAGAGCACCTGCACGTCCACGTCGCCGAAGGAAAGCATGCCCATGGCGGCGCGGTCCGGGTAGGTCTCGTGGTACCGATCGAGCGTGGCCTGCCAGCCGGCGCGCACGGTATCCCCCGAGGCGAAGCGCAACGAATCGCTATGCCAGTAGCCCGTCATGAACGCCTCCACGTCGCCCCGATTCCACGCATCCACCTGCTCAGCCAGCACTTCACGGACTGCCGCCTCCGCCCCCTGCACGTCAAATGCGGGTTCCGGATGCGGGGCGGTGCAGCCCGCCATCAAAAGGACCAAGAGGTAGCTCCGTGCAAGCATCTCGGTTGTAGCTAGGTTGGCGTTTCGCTCAGGAACCCTTCGTCATGGGGCACTGGCTTTGGCAGGTCACGGCCCCTGGCTAGTGTAATCTCAAGCCATCTCTTTTGAAGATCGAATATCCAACAACGAATGCAGAAGGGCGAAGGAAAAGCCAGTTCCTTCAACATTCCTTGCTCGATAATCTTCAATCAAAATACAGAAGACCTGTGGGGAAAGAAGGAGGGACAGGCGCCACGGTCGTGCGCCGTCCCTTTTAGATCGTACCATCAGCGTGGGCCTGCGGAGCCACAGGGCAATCGGCGGTGCCAGGTGGGTGTTGCGCCG
>JAHEMB010000607.1 GCA_024643915.1 Rhodothermaceae bacterium
GCTGCTGTTTTATGCCAACGGAGCGCCCTGCGCGCCCACAGGGCCAGAACATGCCAGACCCGACCCACGCATCCGCCTCTCCTTCTTTGCTGATCCCAGCCGCCTCGGCGCCGCCCCCGGCGGATCCGTTCGCGCTGCTGGCCATTGAGGAGGAGGACGTCCCGGTATCGAAGCCGCCCGCCTTTGCCGCCTGGTCCCTGCCGCCTGAACGCCGCCTCGACGGCAACTTGCAGCGACGGGCGCAGATGCTGGTGGCCGCTTCGTGTGCGGCGGTGGTGCTGCCGATTTTCTTCGCCTATCAGGTCAGCCTCCTCACGGGTGGGCTCTCGGCGGCGGGGCTGGCCCTGCTGAGCTTCAGCCTCTTCGCCCTCGCCAATCCTCTGCTGCTGCGCCTGACGGGTGGCACGAAGTGGCCCGGCATCCTGCTTTCCTTCGAACTGCTGGCGGCCATCGCCTTGTTCTCCCTCAGCAGCGACGGGCTGCACAGCCCTGCTTTTCTGTGGAACCTCGTCGTGCCCTGGATCGGGGCGGTGCTGGTGGGGCCGTGGCTGGGCTTCGTCTGCGGCGGCCTCATCGTCCTCGAAACGCTCGCTTTTTACCTGCTCGAAGGCAACGGGCTGTTGTTCGCCCAGCCCATCGCCGCGGCCGACGCGCAGTGGTTCTGGCTGCTTTGCATCGTCGAGATGATCACCTGCATCGCGTTCCTGGCGTGGATCCACGAGAGCCATACGATGCGCAACCTGCGGCAAAGCAACGGGCGCCTGAAGGCCGCCCACCGCGCTCTGGCCCGCAGCGAGGCACGCTTCCGCTCCCTCGTCACCCACAGCTCCGACGTCATCGCCCTGCTCGACGATAAGGCGCGGGCGCTGTACATCAGCCCCTCGGTAGGCCGCATCACCGGCTTCCGCCCGGACGAACTCGTCGGCAAGGCCGTCTTCCGCTACGTCCATCCGGACGACCGCATCACGCTCTTTTCTCTCGCGCGCCTGCTCTTCGACGAAGGCCCGCAGGCTGTGCCCGAGGACCTCTTCATCCCTCCCTTCCGCTTCCGCCGCGCCACGGGCGACTGGTGCTGGCTAGACGCCACCGTGACCAACCTCCGCGACAACCCCGCCGTGCGCGCCGTCGTCGTCCACGTCCACGATGTCACCGAGCGCAAGCACGCGCAGGAGCAACTCCTGGCCGCCAAAGAGGCCGCCGAGGAGACGGCCCGCATGAAATCGTCGTTCCTGGCGAGCATGAGCCACGAGATTCGCACGCCCCTCACCTCCATCATCGGCTTCATCGAAGTGCTGGCCGAAGAAGTGTCGGACGAGCAGCGCCACCTGATCGCCTTCATCCAGAAGAGCGGGCGGCGCCTGCTCGACACCATCAACTCGGTCCTCGACCTGGCCCGCCTCCAGGCCGGCGAACTCGATCCGACGTTCCAGGAGATCGACGTGGTGGCCGAGACGCGCGACGCCGTTTCCCTCCTCGAACCCCTCGCTGCCTCCAAAAACCTGGTACTGGCGGTGGAGGCGGAGACGCGCGCCCTGCACGTATCCCTCGATCCCGACTTCCTCCGGCGCATCCTCAACAACCTGGTGGGCAACGCCATCAAGTTCACCGAGCGCGGGGGCGTGACGGTAGAGATCAGCGAGGCCTCGCAACTCGTCCACCTCCGCATTCGCGACACGGGCATGGGCATTGAGGCGGGCTTCCTGCCGCACCTTTTCGAGGAGTTCAAGCAGCAGCACACGGCGCACGCCCACAAGCTCAACGGCTCCGGCCTCGGCCTCGCCATCACCCGCCGCCTGGTGCACCTGATGGACGGCACTATCGAGGTCGAGAGCACACCGGACGAAGGCAGCACGTTCATCGTGCGCCTCCCCGCGCGCCACGCCCTGCCCAAAGCCCGCCGCCCCCGCCGCAACCACGAAGCCGCGTAGGAGCACCAAGCGAGTCTTAAACAGCGAAGGGCGAATAGGCAGGTCTTTCCCTCCCTATTCGCCCTTTACCATGCACTATTCTCAGCCGATCTCGACGAGTTCGATGTCGAAAACGAGGGCTTTGCCGGCGAGGGGATGGTTGGCATCGATGGTGACCGTTTCCTCCGTCACTTCCGCGACGACGACGGGCACCTGCTGGCCGTTCTGTAGGGTGAGTTGGAGTTGATGACCCACCTCCGGGTCGAGGTCCGGCGGCATCTGCCCGCGATCCACCGCCATCACCATTTCCGCATTGTGCGCACCGTAGGCTTGCGCGGGCGGGATCTTCGTCGTGCGCGATTCGCCCTGCGTCAGCCCCGTCACGGCCTCCTCGAAACCAGGGATGACCTGCCCTTGGCCGAGGGTGAAGCTGAGCGGCGCCCGCCCCTCGGACGAGTCGAACACAGTGCCGTCTTCGAGCTTGCCTGTATAATGAACTTTTACCTGATCGCCTGCTTTGGCCTGTGCCACGTCGTCTTCTCTCTTGTTGAAATGAAAAAGTGTGAGCAGGACGAACGGGCGAGCCTTTGAGATGTTCGACGGCTACGCGGGGACGACTTCTTGCTTGTACCGCGCGAAGCCGGCTTTCTCATATAACGGGAGGGCGCGGGGATGGTCGAGGGTGCAGGTGTGGACCCAGACGCGCTGCGGCTCGTGGCGCCACGCCTCGCGGATGGCCCAGTCGAGGAAGAAGCTCCCCAGACCGCGCCCGATGAAGGCAGGCATGAGGCCAAAATAGACAAGCTGCACGTCGGGCGGGCGGCGCAAATCCAGCTCGGCGAAGCCGGCGGGGGTGCCGTGATGATAGAGTACGTAGACGGCTATTTCCGGGTGCTGCACGAGCACCCGCAATGCCTCATCGTCCAGCTCCTGCCGGTCCGTCCACCGCCAGGGTGCGCCGACGGTGTCGTAGAGGAAGCGGTAGAAGGCCACCGTGGGCGGCGCAGCGCGCATCATCAGGGCGCCTTCTGGAGCAGGCCGGGGCGGACCGGGCGGCGGCGATCGCATTTCCAGGTACGTGACGACGACCTCTTCTCCCCTTTTCGACAGGTTCTCCACAGTGGCGGCCCAGTTGACGTTTACGCAGTCGTTCGATCTTCATAACTTACGAACGGACAGCGTGGGAGAATGGGTGAGTGGGAGAATGGGAGAAGATGTAGTTTTTCTCCGACTCTCCGGCTCTCCGTCGCTCCCGCTCACCTCAAAAGCACTCCGCACGCAAAAAGAGATGTACGAG
>JAHEMB010000608.1 GCA_024643915.1 Rhodothermaceae bacterium
AGACGAGCCGGCCTTTCGGCACCTGATCGACTGGCAAATTGAAAGCGGGGTGGAGGCGCTTGTGGTGCTGGGCACAACGGGCGAGAATCCCACGATCTCCGACGACGAGCGCCGCCAACTGGTGGACGCGGCGGTGTCGCAGGCGGACGGGCGCGTGCCAGTGGTCATCGGGACGGGTACCAATTCGACGCGCGACAGCATACGCTTTTCAAAAGAGGCTGCCGAGGCGGGGGCGGACGGGCTGCTGGTAGTGGGGCCGTACTACAACAAACCTACGCAATCTGGATTCCAGCAGCACGTGGCCGCCATCGCCGAAGCGACTGCGTGCCCCATTATCGTTTACAACGTGCCGGGGAGGACGAGCTTCAACATCACCGCAGAAACGATGCTGCAACTCGCCGAGGAGGTGCCGTCCGTCGTCGGCGCCAAAGAGGCATCGGGCAATCTCGCCCAAATTTCCGACATCCTCGCCCACCGCCCCAAACACCTCGCCGTCTATGCCGGCGACGACGAGATGGCCCTTCCCGTCATTGCCCTCGGGGGCCACGGTGTCGTTTCGGTCCTCTCGAACGCCATCCCGGCTGCGTTCAGCACGCTCATCCGCACCGCTCTCGAAGGCGACTACGCGGAGGCGAGGAGGCTCCACTTTGACTTGCTGCCGGCCATGCGAGCCTGCTTCTTCGAGACGAACCCGCTGCCTGTTAAGACCGTATTGGCGGCGCAGGGCATGATGGAGGAGACATTTCGCCTGCCGCTGGCGGCGATGGAAGACACCAGTCGCCATCGCGTCCTCGACATCTTTTCACCCTGGATGAAGGTGTCGGTGTGATGGAAAACGCGAGAGTCCCGGCCGCCGAGGACATGGATCAGCGGTTGCTGAAAAGCGAGGCCAGGGCACTTAAGAACGCGGTATAGAGCGCCGAGCCGAGCCAGAGGGAGAAGACCATCGACAGGTTGCGCGTCCCGGCTTGCAGCGCGACAAAGGTCACGAAGAGGCCATTGTGCAGCAGGGCGAGGACGAAGCCGCCGAGAAAGGCCTGTTGGGGTTGAATGAGGAGCGTTTCCCTTTCGCTGGCCGGGAATAGCCCGACCAGGAACCCGACCAGGGTCTTGACGAACATGTGGAGGCCCCACGTACCGTAGATAGCGTCGAGCAGCAGGCCGAGCGAGAACCCGGCGATGGTGCCTGGGCGGCGACCGTAGCGCAGGCCGAGCCAAGCGACGTAGAGTAGCACGGCGTCCGGGTAGGCCCCCCACAGGCTGAGCCGCCCCAGCACCAGCCATTGCACGGCGACGATGGCGAGACCGATTAGGACGTGGCGCAGAACGAGGGGCATGGACGAATCGACAAGTGATCTATTGAGCGACGAGGGCGCAGGGGCAGAATGGATCGAACGCGAAGCAAAATGCTGGCAGGGTCATGGTTTGTCGTCCCACAGGTCGGCGCGTGCGCAATTTACAATCGAGGTAGTAGACAAGTGCAAGCGAGAATTGGCAAGTTTGCGCAAAGTTCAGGCAGGGCCGGCTGAGGCAAGCGCCATCACGAGGCGATCAATCGTCTGGCTGACAGCGTAATCCGGCGCCGTGTAGTGATTCGCCATAACGACAAACACGAGGGGCTCCCCCTGCGGTGACGTGGCATACCCGCTCAGCGCGCGCACGTAGGCGAGCGAGCCTGTTTTGGCTCGGACGGGCAGACCACCGAGGCGATAGGAAAGCGTCGTGCCCGGCTCGCCCGCCTTCGCCATCGTGGTTTGGAACGCCTCACGATCGGCGTTCTTGTACATGTAGGCGAGGAGGCGGCCCATTGCTTCAGGGGTCACGAGATCCTTCCGCGAGAGGCCCGAGCCGTCTCTGATCGACAGCCCATCTGTCGACACGCCGGCTCTTCCGAGGAGCGCCTTTACGCGTGCTTCGGCCCCAGCCGCCGTGCCTTCCCACCCGAAAGATCGAAACACCTGCTCTGCGTAGAAATTGTGGCTTTCCTTGTTGATGATGCTCAATATCTTGTGGAGCGGCGGCGAGTAGGTGACGAAAAGGGGACGGGCGGATTCGTACGTTGGCTTCTTATCGCTTTCCAGGTCATCAATGTCTATCACCTCGGCCTGGACGTCGATGCCGACCTGGCGAAGATGATAGACGAAGCTTTGGAGGGAGAAGGCTGTGGGGTCGGTGACGGGCACGATCAGGCCGCCGTCGAAGCCGCGCGGGACGGAGCCGCTGAGGGTGACCGACTCGTTGCCCAGGCGGCGTTCGGCGCGGATGGCGCGGCCCCGGCTGCGGCTGGCCGTGTCGAGCTGGTTTTTGATGGTTAGGAAGTCCGGCGGCTGCTGGGCGATCTCGGCCAGATTGCCCGGGTCGTTGCCCTTTACCATCACCTCAGCAAGGTTGTTGCGGTAGGAAAGCCCCCCCATGCTAAATCCGATGAGCCGGCTGGACTGCGACGTGATATAGTCGATGTCCCAACCCTCGGCATAGGGCCGGTCGTCGAAAGCGTCGTCGTCACCGATGAGGCGGCCTTCGATGCGGGTTACGCCCATCTCCGCGAGGCGCCGCGCCCATTGCCGCAACGGGTCCGGGCCGCTCATGTCGGGGCTGCCGAAAGTGGGATCCCCCGAGCCTTTCAGGATCAAGTCGCCGCGCAGGGTCGCGTCCTCTACCATGCCGTCGAAGAAAAGCGTTGTCTCGTAGCGAAAATCGCCGCCGAGGGCATCGAGGGCTGTTGCAGTGGTCAGGAGTTTGTTTGTCGAGGCGGGCATGAACGGCACGTTGGCATTGCGCTGGTACAGCACCTCGCCGCTCGAAGCGTCCATTACAAAAACCCCCCACATGGCAGCGGGGGCGCTCGCCTCATTTATCACGGCGTCCATCCGATGGGCCACAACCGAGGAAGCTGTCCCAGACGTCGCCGTCGAATCGACTTCTTGTTCTGCCTGAGCAGGCTTCTGCTGCGGCGCGAGGGTGAATCCGACCCCCGCCAACAGCATGGCGGCAAGGCCGAACGCATACAATGTTTTGCGTGTTCTCAAGCCTCGATAAGGAGGTGAAAAGATCATGGCAGTACTTCGCAATGGCTACCTGTTCGGTTCGGCTGAGGAGCACGTTGCCCTCGCAAGAGAGGAACCTCGCATGGAAGGGCCGGGTTTGCTGGCGCGACGCTCGATGCCTAAACTTTTCCGGTTCTCTACACTTCAATTCT
>JAHEMB010000033.1:0-12310 GCA_024643915.1 Rhodothermaceae bacterium
AAGTGTAGCGACAAGGCGATGCAGGGTAGGCGCCATCGGCCCGGCGCCGGCCAGGGCCAGATGCACATCGGGACGGCGCAGACGCGCGAGGGCATGCAACGCATCAGCGTGGCGCTTGCCCGGGTTCAGCTCCGCCACCATTACGAACAGGACGTCGTCCAGCCCCAGCCCCAGTTCGGCTCGCAGCGCCGTTACCTGGGCCGGAGTCACCTGTTCGAGGGCATACCGTGCCCGGTCGAGGCCGATGCCGGGGACGTAGCGCAGCCGCTCGGGCGGCACGATGCCGTAGCGCCGCGCCGCCGCTTCGTCCTCCTGGTTGATCACGACGAGATAATCGGTCCAGCGCCCGGCCAGCTTTTCGAGGAAGCGAAACAGGAGGTTTGCCGCCGCCGCGCCGCGCTCGTGGAAATAGAACCCATGGGCGGTGTAAACGACGCGCACCTGCCCGCGGCGTCGTAGCTCGCGCAAGGCCAGCCGCGCCAGAAAAGCGGCGACTGGCGTGTGGACGTGCACCAGGTCGTACTCCTCTGCCTCAACGGCGGCCCGCACCTGGCGCAGGGCCCGCCGCGCCGTCCACACCGCCGAGGTCGGACTGCGACCCCACGCCACTTCCCACACCCGGTTGAAGGCGGCCCGGCTGGGCGCCGAGTGGCTCACGCCGCACGCCATCGCATCGACCTGCCAGCCCAGGCTGCGGAAATGCATGGCGAAGGGAAGAAGAAACGCTTCGAGCGCGAGCGGAACGGTGGTGACCTGTAGAAGCTTCGGCACGGCGCGGGGGGAAAGGGGAAAGTCGAAGTCAGGCACCCTCACCCCGCTAAACAGAATCGGGGCTGGCTCCTCACGCATCACGCATCCTCATCGGTACCCCATGAGGGAGCGCCGCACCGAGAACGACAGATTCACGTTCGACTGGTCGTTCTGGAAGACGTAGAACCGGTTCAGCAGGCGCCCGAAGGTGAGGCCCCCCCCCACCTCGAAGCCCCGGAAAAAGACCAGCCCGTCGAGGCCGAAGCTTATTTCCACTTCGTGCTGGAAATTGGTTGGATCCGGGCGGTTGTAGTAGCGATCATTGTCGATAGCAAGACGTTGCGCGAAGAAGCCGGCGCGGCCCCAAGGTGCAAACAGGTCCAGGCCGAGGAACTGGCTGCTCGAACCCGGCCCGATCCCCGCCCCCAGCACCTGTCCCCGTTGCGTGTAGCCCTGCTGTACGATGCCGTGCAGGTAGAAGAAGCCGGCGCCCCGGCTGCGCACGAGAGTCGTTTTTGGCGCAGAGAGGCTCGTCAGCTCAGTCGTCAGGCGGAGGCGTTTGTTGCCTTCCAGACGAAAAGCTTTCTGCAAGCCTAGCGTATACCCACTCGCGTGCTCCGGCTCAACTACAAAGTCGCGTAGGTCCCAGCTATGATCGCCGCGCGCCCACTCGGCATAGACTTCCAGGCCACTCTCAGGGAAAAGCCACCGGCCGAAGACCGAGGCAAGCTGATCGGTCTGGTCCTCTCCCGTCGGGTTGTTCGGGGTGGCGCGCCTTTTCTTGAGAAACTCCTGAAAGACCAGGAAATAGTCGGAGAAGGCAGGTTCGTCGGGGTACGTGTTCATGATGAAGGAACGCGCCAACCCAAACGACAGGCCCGGCACCCAGCGGGGCGTGAAGTCGAGCACGATGGAGGTCAGGAAGCGCTCGTCGTTCTCTTTCAGGGTGTCGAAATAGCCCGACTCGTGGAGGCGCCCCCAGATCCACCGCCCTTGCAGATCGCCAGCCCACACGTCGACCGGGTGCGCGGTGCCCAGGAAGGCGTGCAGGAAGCCGGGCGCGTGGTTGCTCATCAGGATGGCGTTGCGCACCCCCGGCCCCCACCACAGGTTTTCGTTCGAGAAGCCGACGGCGGCGCCCCGGTAGTCGAGCCGGACGAAGCTCTGCCCCAGGTCGAACATGGTGAAGCGCCCCTCGCCGAAGCGCTGCGGCATGTCGATCCTAGTGTCCGTATAAGCGAACGGGGAGAGTCCATCTCCCTCCGGCCGCGTGAAAAGCTCGAAATGGAGGTTCTCCGTGTAGATGAACTGCGGCCTGAAGGCAGCCGTCACCCCCCCGTAACGGACGAAGCCGCCGGCAGAGAGCGCTACGACACTGCCGCGCCCCTGCCACACCGCCCCATCGTTCTGCCCACTAGGACGCTCCGAGTTCCAGTAGGCGCGCAGTTCCGGATCGAAGGCGCCATAGCGCAGGCCCCGCGCACCGAGGGGCGCCTGGTAGCGACCGAGGTGCTGCTGCCAGGGGTGCGCCTCCTCCACGCTCCCGAAAAGCCACGCAGCCGGGAGCGGCCGCACGGAAAAGGAATAAGCGGGGATTTGCCCGTCAAGTTGGAGCAAGCGCGCGTAGGACTCGAAGGCATCGCCCACGGACACGGGTTGTGCGGCGGCAGGGGCACCCCAAACAAGCCAGCAGACAAGCACAAAACCCACACACCGGAACGATGCTGCCCTGCACATGATCGACGATGAAAGACAGTGAGAGGGAGAAACCCCTGAACCTCCGGCACGGAAAGTTACCGAAGCGCGGGCAGGGTGGCATGGGAAAAGCGGATCCCTGGCACGGCAACACGCCGCTCGCTAGAACTCGCTCCGGACGAGCAGGCCGGCAGCCTCCATCCGGCCCTGCATGCTCTTGACATTCGAGAAGAGCGGGTCGTTGTAGTTGCGCAGGTGGGGCGTGGTATCGATGGCCCGGCACATTTCCTCGATGCCGGTGCGCAGGTCGTACCCCGGCTCGAAACCGATCCGTGTGCGAATCTTGTCGCACGAGACGCGGTAGTTGCGCGGGTCCTCCACATCGCCGACCATCTCGATCTCGACGCCGCCCACGACGTCGGCCACGAGTTGCCCGGCCTCCAAAATGGTATAGTTCAAGCCGTTGCCACCTACGTTAAACACTTCCCCCCGCACCTTATCGGCCGGCGCCCCCACCATCATGCGGAACGCCTCGGCAGCATCCTGGCAGTGGATAAAGGGCCGCTGCTGGCTCCCCCCGAAAATCTGAATCTTGCCATCGATAATGGCCCGCGCCGTGAGGCTGTTAACGACGAGGTCGTAGCGCATGCGCGGCGAGAGGCCAAAAACGGTGGCAATACGCAACACCACCGGCACAACGTCGCCGCACCGGTCGAAGATGACGTTTTCCGAAAGAATGCGGGTGCGCGCGTAGAGCGAGACCGGGTTGAGCTTCGAGGTCTCGGTGAGCACGTTGTGGTCGCTGGCGCCGTAGACTGAGCAACTGGAGGCGAAAACGAGGCGGCCCACGCCGTAGAAATTGCACGCCTCCACCAGCACCTTCGTGCTCTCGTAGTTGAGTGCCAGCGTCTCCTCGGGGTTGAGGCCGCAGGCCGGGTCGCCGACGATGGCGGCCAGGGCCACCACCGTACCTACGTCTTTTACTGAAGCGCTTACGTCGCGGATGCTGGCGATGTCGCCCTGGACGACGTCGAGGCGGGGATGCTCGAGAAGGGGCCGGAGCGCCTCCGCCCCAAAGGTAAAGTTGTCGAGGACACGGACCGTGTAGCCGTTCTCGAGGAGCTTGCGGACGAGCAGGGAGCCGATGTAGCCTGCGCCGCCTGTGACGAGTACCGTGTTTTCACGCTCGCGCCGGCCCACCTGTCCCAGCAAGGTCTTCTTCACCTCCGCCGAATCGGCCAGGTCGGCGATCGTCACGTTCGCCTTGCCCTGCCCGTTGGGGGCGTGCCCATTCTGGTGTTGCCCCTTCTGATGACGCCCGTTCTGAGGGGGGCCATTCTCGATGAGATCGACCATCCTGGGCGCCACACGGACAGTGGCGCCGCGCGCCTGGGCCCGGCTGATGAGGTTGCGGAGCACCTCGCTGGGCGCCGACGGCATGGCAATGACCACATGCTGCACCTCCTCCGCATCGATCATCTGTTCGAGTTGCGTGGTGGGCGCGAGGACGGGATAGCCGTTGAGTTCCATCCCCTGTTTGGCGGGGCTGTCGTCCAGAAGGCCGACGATGTTCCACTCGAGGCCATCGACCTGCTGGAGATTGCGAAGGAGGGTATTGGCGGTGTCGCCGGCCCCCAGCAGGAGGGTGCGCGGCTCGCGCCTGGGGCGCGGCCCGCGCCGGCCCTTGCCGTAGTCCGCTTGCAAGCGGCGGATGAAGCGGACGCCGAGGACGCCCATCAGGTAGAGCAGCCCATCGAGGACGATGACGCTGTAGGGCAACGCGGCGGCGCCGACCAGGCGGACCAGCACCAGGGCAAGCGTGGCCAGAAAGCTCCCGACGACCAGGCTCTCCGCCTCTCGAAGCCCGGTGTACTGCCAGATCTGCCGATAATTCTTGAGCAGGTAGTTGATGAGCGTCTTGCCGACGGCCACCACTGGCAGCAAGCCATAGAGTAGCCCCGCTTGCGCCGCAGGGATCGCCCCATCGAAGCGCAGGGCAAAGGCCAGCGCGAGGGCCGCCCCAGCAACCGCTGCGTCGATGCCGATCTGCCCGGCAAGCCGCATGCTGCGTCGGGAACGATATCTCATCTTACTTGCCTGCTCATAACCCACTTTGTTCGGAAAGGCGACCTGCCTCACGCACAGTTTCACCCGCTGTTAATGGCGGCCTCCAAGTTAAACGTTTTCCCAGAGAATGTCCCAGCTTCTAGAAAAACTAGCCGACTTCCAGAAAAACAGTTACATGGTTGCACGCCGCAGCACGCGCTCGACGGCGCGGACGGTGTCCTTCATGGCGTCGGTGTCGAGGGTGGGATGGACGAGGAACATCAGGGAGGTCTCGCCGAGGCGCCGCGCGTGAGGCAGCCGATCCGGTGGCTCCAGCCCCGCCTGCGTGAAGGCGTGCTCTTGATAGATCTCGCTGCAACTGCCGCTGTAGCAGGGCACCCCCTGGCGCCCCACCTCCACCATGATGCGGTCGCGGTCCCAACCCGGTCGCAGGCGTTCGGGCCGCACAAAGATGTAGTACTTGTAGTAGCTGTGCCGGACATGCGGCGGCGGCTCGGTCACCCTGAGGGCCGGCAGCGCGCTGAAACGCTCGGCTAGGCGGGCAGCATGGTGGCGGCGGCGCGCTACCCAATCCGGCAGCTTCGGCAGCATCACGTTCCCCAGGGCGGCCTGCATCTCGGTCATGCGCCCGTTGGTGCCGAAGGATTCGTGTAGCCACCGGAAGCCAGGCGGATGTTCACGGTCGAATACGGTGTCGTAGTTCTTGCCGTGATCCTTGAGCGACCAGAGCCGCTTCCACAGGGCTTCATCATTGGTGACGACCATCCCGCCTTCCCCGCCCGTGGTCAGGATCTTGTCCTGGCAGAAGGAGAAAGCGGCCAGGTGCCCGAGGGCGCCGACGGGCCGGTCGTGGTAAGCCGCCCCGTGGGCCTGCGCGCAATCCTCAATCACGTAGAGGCCACGCGCCTCCGCCAGGGCCATGAGGGCCCCCATCTCGCAGGGCCACCCGGCCAGGTGCACCGCTATGACCGCCTTCGTCCTCGGTGTGAGCACGGCCTCCACGGTTTCGGCGGTGATATTCTGGCTGACGGGGTCCACATCGGCGAAGACGGGCGTGGCGCCCACCCACACCGCCGCCGATGCCGAAGCGACAAAGCTGCGCGGCGTGACCACCACCTCGTCGCCGGGACCGACGCCCACAGCCCGCAGGGCCAGTTCCAACGCCACCGTGCCGTTCATCAGGGCCACCCCGTAGCGACACCCCGCTACCTTCGCAAAGGCCTCCTCGAAACGCCGCCCCTCCTCGCCCGTCCAGTAATTGACCTTGCCGGAAGTCAGCACGCGCTGCACTGCCGCCACCTCGTCCTCCCCGAACTGAGGCCAGGGAGCGAAGGGTTCGGTTCGAAAGGGTACCGGAGACGCAAGCGTTTGAATCGCTTCCATGTGTTGCTTAGATATCGGCGAAGTTGCTCTTCGTACTACGTACGTTTTGTCCTGGCCGAGGGCCTGTGCAAAGGACCCGGTCGGAACGCTTAGAAATCCCCTCCTCCGAGGACCCTGATCTTGTCGCGGTTGTGTGGAATGTGCTTCAAGGCATTGCGCGTATCGACAATCACCGGCGCGTGTTCAGCGATCTGCGCATAAGGGAAGGCGCCATGATCCGTCATCACTACGACCACATCGTGAGCCTCCAGGGCCTCCCGGTCCAGCTCCACCGAGGCTAACTGGAGAGACTCGCCCCGATGAGTCCGGAAGGAGAGGCTCGGCACAAAGGGATCGCTGTAATGGATCTTCTTGACCCCTTTCTCCCGCAACAGATCGATCACGCGCGTAGCCGGCGAGTGTCGCACGTCGTCGACGTTGGCTTTGAAAGCGACCCCTAGAATGAGCACCTTAGCATCGCGTAGCGGAATCGGCTGCTCGGCGATGGCCCGCTGCACGGCCTCCACTACGTAAAAAGGCATCTCCTCGTTGACGTGCGCCGAGAGCGTGATGAAACTCGTCTCGAAGTCATACTTGCGTGCCAGCCACGAGAGGTAGTAGGGATCGATGGGAATGCAATGCCCCCCCAAGCCAGGGCCCGGATAGAACGGCATAAAGCCAAACGGCTTGGTAGCCGCCGCCTCGACGACCTCCCAAATTGAGATCCCCCCGATGCGGTCACATAGGCGCGCCAGTTCATTCACGAGGGCAATATTAACCGAGCGGAAGATATTCTCGAGGAGCTTCTCCATCTCGGCCACCTTCGGGCTGGAAACCGGATGGACCAGGTGTACCACCTGCTGCATGACCAGCGAGGCCAACTCGGTGCAGGCCTGGGTCACCCCCCCCACGACGACCGGCGTGTTGGCCGTCGTAAAGGCCTTGTTGCCCGGATCGATACGCTCGGGGCTGAACGCGAGGAAATAGTCACGGCCCAGATGCAGGCCCTGTTGCCGCGCCTTTTGCTCCAGGATAGGCTGCACCAAGCCCTCGGTGGTATCGGGGTAGGTGGTGCTCTTGAGGATGACGAGCTGCCCGGCGCGCAGGTGCGCGGCGATGCCCTCAGCGGCCGAACGGATGTAGGACGTGTCAGGGTCTTTGTAAGGCGTTACGGGGGTAGGCACACAGATAAAGAAGACGTCCACTTCACCCGCGCGGGCGAAGTCGTCCTCGGCCCTGAATAGCCCCTCTTCGACGACCTTACGCAGGGCAGCGTTCTCTACGTCCTGAATGTAGTTCTGCCCCTCGTTGAGGCGGATGACGCGCTCAGCGTTGAGATCGAAGCCGAGCGTATGAAAGCCCTTACCAGCAAATTCGACGGCGAGGGGCAGCCCCACGTAGCCCAGCCCTATTACGCCGATGGTGGCCGTCTTGTCACGCAGCTTCTCCTGCAATGTACCGGCCTGAGGCGGCCAGTGCTTCTCGCTCATCGGCTCTGAAATAGCTTGCTCGATCATGCGCATAAAAAGGGAAGATCAGGTTCTTCTTCGAAGGAGGAGGGCGACGAACGTTGGGGCAACACCCGCCGCAGTGTCTCGAATTGCTGTCACGTGTTACCAGTTCCCCCGAGAGGAGGCGCAAGAACGAAACGCCGAACGGCTCGACAGGAGGCCGGTTCACACTTCGACAGTGCTACGAGGCGCTTTTTGATCGTGACCGTTCCCGTTCCCGTTGCCGGGCTGCCATCCATAGGACAACCGGGAGAACGTGAGGTTGAAGACACGGCAACCCACGCCATTTTGCTCGCACACGCCGCAGATTTCGGCCTTGCGGGCATCGCTCATGCGGAAGGCGGTAATCAAGACTTCCTCCACCTCGTGCTGTTTGCACAGTAGAGGCAAATCCTCGAAACTACCCATCACCGTAAGGCCCTGCGCCGTCAGCCCCTGCTTGAGGGGATCGTCGTCCAGAAAACCTATCGGAGCCAGTTCCAGCTCCGGGTTCTGCCGCAGTTCCCGTAGCGTCAGCAGCCCGGCATCGCCCGCCCCGTAGAGCAGCACGCGCCGCCCCCGCTGCCGCTTCGACGAGATGTACTGCCGCAGCCCCCGGAAGCCGAGGCGCAACCCTGTCACGGCCAGCGTCACGATCATCCAATCGATCAGGAAAACACCACGCGACAGCCCTTTGAATCCGTGCAGTACCCCGAGAATGACAAAAGTCATTACCGAGGCCACCAGTGTCGCCTTCACGATCCGTACCAGTTCCGGAGTACCGGCATGCCGCCAAATGCTGTGGTAAAGTCCCATCGCATAAAAAACTGGGATCTTCACGGCCACAACAATCGGCAACGCATTCATCAGAAAGAGTTCGCGTTTCGGCGTCAACCCCTCCTCGAACTTGAGATGATAGGCAAGAATAAAGGCCGCCACCACCAGCAACAGGTCGGCCCCTACCCCCACAACCGCTTTCCAGTTTCGCCCCAGTAACGCGTGGAGCACGGCAAAGAAACGCTTGCCGGGGCCGCTGAACCGGAGATGCCTGCCGCCTTCCTGATACACATTGGCGCTGCTGAGGTGCGCCCCGAAAACAGCCAGCCCGATCCCCATAAATATAAGGAGCGCGTAGAAAAGCGCCGGCGCAGAGAAAAGGAACAGAAGGGCGAGGGCGCCGAAGAGGAGGCTGATGCTATAGAGGGTCAACACAGCCTGCCGCTCGGAGAGGCCAAGGAAGACGAGGCGGTGCGAACTGTGATCTCGTCCCCCTTGCGAAACCGCTCGTCCCGAAAGCGTCCGCGCAACGGTAACGAGGGTCGTATCGAAGATGGGCACGGCCAGCACCGCCGCCGAGACGAGGTAAACGGCGAAGCCGCCCGCCGCCTCCGGCTCGGTGGCAAGCACATCCGCCTGGATGACGAGGGCCAGCGCGGCCACCATGTACCCGAGGAAGAGGCTACCGCTGTCGCCCATGAAGATGCGGGCAGGGTTGAAATTGAAAACGAGAAAGCCCGTGGCCGCCCCCGCTACTGCCATCGCCACCCCGATCACGCTTGTGTGCCCGGTGAAGGCGCAGAAGACCGCCAGCACCCCCGCTGTAATGGCTGCGATGCCGGCCGTCAGCCCGTCCATGTTGTCGAGCAGATTCAGCGAGTTGGTGATGCCGATGACCCAGAAAAAGGTAAGGGGCACCGTGAGCCAGAGCGGCCAGTGTGGCCCAAAAGCGTACCCGGCCAAGAGCAACAGGCCCGTAGCCACGACTTGCGCCACCAGCTTCGTCACTGGCCGGACGCTCTTCAGGTCGTCGAGGAAGCCGATGCCGAACATCACTGTGGCACCCGCCCAGAGCGGCCAGGGCAACGAGTGCTCGGCGAAGAGCAGCACGGACAGAGTCGCGGCACCGTAGATAGCGAGCCCCCCCATGAGCGCCGTCGGCCGGGCGTGCCAGCGGTCAGCTTTCGGATGGGCCACCCAGTTCAAGCGACGCGCCAAACGGATCACAAGGGGCGTCAGCACCAACATCGCCAGGAACGCACACGCGCCGCTGACCCAAGGCAACCAGGCCGAAGTGATCGAGAAGCTCATAAACGCCATGATGAGTTAGGGGAGCGCGAGACCGCTGCCCCGACAAAGCGTCGGGCGCCTCGCTTCGGCACGCTAGGCTGTCACCTTCCCGTTCTTTCCGTTGACGTGGAATCCCAGCGCGTATTCCTCCTGATGCCTGAAATAATCAATCACTTCGCGGAGGATAGCATCGATGGAGTAGGCGGGCTTGTAGCCGAGAACCCGTTCGAGCTTGCTAATGTCCGGGGTACGGCGGCGCATGTCCTCGAAGCCTTCGCCATACACCACCTTGTACGACAGATGCAGGATAGGCACGTCGCAATCGACAAGGGAGCGAACGCGCTCGGCCAAAGCGTTAATCGAAATCTCTTCGCTACTGCCAATGTTAAAGATGCCGCCCTCTGCCTCCGGCACGTTCATCAAGTCCACGATGGCGCGCACGGCGTCGCCAACGTACGTGAAGCAGCGGGTCTGCTCGCCATCACCGAAGACTTGTAGCGGCTCGCCAAGCAAGGCGCTCTGCACGAGGTTCGGGATGACCATACCGTAGCGCCCCGTCTGCCGGGGCCCGACCGTATTGAAGAACCGCGCGATGACCACCGGCAGCTTCTTCTCATCATGGTACGCCAGCGCAAGGAATTCGTCCATTGCCTTTGAACAGGCGTAAGCCCAGCGCCGCTTTGTCGTCGGGCCGAGGGTCCAGTTGTCGCTCTCCTGTAGGTGGGTGATGGCGCTGTCGGTCTCCATCGACTTGCCATAGACCTCCGAGGTCGAGGCGATCAGGACCTTCTTCTTGTGATAGTTGGCCAGCTTGAGGACGTTTTCGGTCCCCTGCACGTTTGTCACAATCGTCTCGACCGGTCGCTCCATGATGAGCTTCACCCCCACCGCCGCCGCCAGATGAAAAATCTGATCGCACGTTTCGACGAGCTGCTCAAGCGTGTGATAGTCGAGCACATTCCCGATGGTGAGCTCGAAGCGTGGGTGATCGACGAGGTGCTGCACGTTTTCGAGTCGCCCTGTCGAGAGGTTGTCGATCACGTGCACATGGTGCCCCCGGTCGATCAGGTACTCCGCGAGGTGGCTCCCGATGAAACCGGCTCCTCCTGTAATCAGGTAGTTCATACGCCTCCGTGTCTATCTAACCCGTCAGATACGTTCTGTGACGGGCGGGGTAATCGTCAAGGGACAGGCATGTTAAGCAATTAAACAATAAAAATCCCGCACACTATGCGAACAAGATTAATTTTCTAGTTTCATTTTGCTTGCTTCTCGCTCTTTTCGATTCCTCATGGCTCCTTCTCAAGAAGCTCATGTTGCAGCACGTCCACGATGCGTTCGGCGGCCCGTCCATCCCACAGCAGTGGTGCTTTTCCCACGGGCGGAGTCCCTGCCAGAATCTGGCGGACTCGGTTTCCAACCAGCACCGCATCAAGCGGCATCAACTCATTTGTACCTAACTCGACGGTGACGGGCCGCTCCGTGCTCTCTCGCAGCGTCAGGCAGGGCACCTGCAAGAAAGTTGTCTCCTCCTGAATCCCGCCCGAATCGGTGATGACAACGGCGGCTTCTTCCATCAGGCGCAGGAAGTCCAGGTAGCCCAACGGATCGAGCAAGCGCAGCCCCTCTACGGCTTTCAGGCCTCCCAGCAGGCCGGCCTCCTCGAAACGCTTGCGTGTGCGCGGATGCAGGGGGAAGACCAAGCACACTTGCTCCGCCACGACCTCAATGGTCTGCAGCAGCCGCAGCAATCCTGCCTCCGCATCGACGTTGGCGGGGCGGTGCATCGTCATAAGGGCGTAGCGGCGTGGCTCCAGCCCGAGGCCCTCCAGAATAGGGCGCCGGGCTGCCTTCTCTCGAAAATGCACGAGGGCATCTATCATCACGTTGCCGACGAAGGAGATTCTCTCTTCGGCAACGCCTTCGGCCCGTAGATTATCCACCCCGCTTTGTTCCGTAACGAAAAGATAATCTGAGAGGGCGTCGGTAACGAGGCGGTTGATCTCCTCGGGCATGTGTCGGTCCCCACTCCGCAGGCCGGCTTCCACGTGGGCCACCGGTACATGCAGCTTGGCCGCCACCAGACTGCATGCCAGGGTCGAATTCACGTCGCCGACAACCACGACCAGGTCTGGCTGCCCGGCTTCGAGCACCTTCTCAAAGGCCGTCATTACGCGCGCGGTCTGCTGGGCATGTGTGCCACTCCCCACGCCGAGATAGCGGTCTGGCTCGGGCAGTTCGAGCTGGCGGAAGAAGATGTCGCTCATCCGCTCGTCGTAGTGCTGCCCGGTGTGAACGATCTTCGACGCAAACCCGCCGTGGGCCTGAAGCGCCCGGTGTAACGGCGCCACTTTCATGAAGTTGGGCCGGGCGCCTACGACGTTGAGAATCTTCGCTGAAGTCAATCCTGATCGAAAAGCGAAACGTTCACGTCTTCCTTCTGGGCCAGGACGCCGAGATGCCAATCAACCGTGGCTTTCAAGGCCTCGTCCATCTCTACCGGTTGCCGAAATCCCAGCCTGCGTATGGCGCTGGCGTCGAAGTTGGTGCTTGTACAGAACTTCTGGATGCGCGCAGCTGTGACCGGAAAATCGACGCCGGTGAGAGCGGCGGCGACATCCGCAAGATAAGCCAGAGGCTTGACCAACGGAAGCGGTAAATACCAGGCGGGTTGACGCTTACGGAGAAGGTCGTAAAGACGCGCTACGAGCTCTCCTGTAGATAGCGCAGGTTCGTCAACGTAGATATAGGTCTGGACCCCCGGCCTCATTCGTTCCATCAAGAACAGATGAGCAGCAATCAGATTGTCGATGAACGAGGTCGTTTTTATTTCATGCCCCTTGCCGATCATGACGAACCGCCCACGAAAGATGGCCTCA
>JAHEMB010000033.1:12320-12839 GCA_024643915.1 Rhodothermaceae bacterium
AAGCGATTTAGCATTTCCTCCAGCTTCTCGAAGTGGTATTCCCACGTCCAGGATTGTTGCACAAAATCAAAGGCGTTCTCCCCGATCCGTTCGCGCTCTCTTTTGTCTCTGATCAGCGTGACCACGTGATCAGCGAACGGCGCTGGTTCATCAGCCAATAAAATCTCGTCCCCTTCCCGGGCCTGTATCCCTTCATTTGCGATGCGCGTCGCCACGACAGGCAGCTTCGCTGCCATACTCACCAACACCTTATTCTGTAGCCCTGCTCCGGCTAGTAAGGGATCGATCGCAACGGTTGCTCGGTGTAGATACGGCCTTAGGTCTTCTACGAATCCTGTTACGGTTACTGCCTGATCGGCTTGCAGCCGCTTGATCGTAGCAGGCGGCTTGCGCCCCACAAGCCAGAGTTTTGCATCAGGCACTTGCGCTCTTACGAGCGGGAACACCTGCTCATAAAAGAACAGGGCAGCGTTGACATTTGTTGGCGCCTCGAAATCTGCGTTCATTACGATTGTCTTC
>JAHEMB010000034.1:0-362 GCA_024643915.1 Rhodothermaceae bacterium
GCCGAGGTCGCGGAAGTACTCGGCGATGGTGAGGCCAGAGAGGGCCACCCGAGCGCGGGCGCCCGGCGGCTCGTTCATCTGGCCGAAGACGAGGGTGGCCTGACTCTCGTTGATCTCGTCCATATTCACCTTGTCGAGGTCCCACTTGCCCTCTTCCATGGCGTGCATGAACGCCTCGCCGTAGCGGATGACACCGCTCTCGAGCATCTCGCGGAGGAGGTCGTTGCCCTCGCGGGTGCGCTCGCCCACGCCGGCGAAGACCGAGAGGCCCTCGTGCGCCTTGGCGATGTTGTTGATGAGCTCCATGATGAGCACCGTCTTGCCCACGCCGGCACCCCCGAAGAGGCCCACCTTACCCCCGC
>JAHEMB010000034.1:372-4320 GCA_024643915.1 Rhodothermaceae bacterium
CCCCGTCTCCAGCATCTCGATGCTCGTGGCGAGTTCGTCGTAGCCGGGCGGCGGCATGTGGATAGGACGGTAGCCCTCAGCCGTGGGCTGCGGTAGTCCGTCGATGGCCTCGCCGATGACGTTGAGGAGACGGCCCCGCACCTCCGGCCCGATGGGCATGGCGATGGGGCGGCCCGTGCTGCGCACCTCGGTGCCGCGCGTCAGGCCATCCGTCGAGTCCATGGCGATGCTGCGGACGCGGTTCTCGCCGAGGTGCTGCTGCACCTCCAACACCAGCCGCCCGCCCTCGCGGTCGATCTCGAGCGCGTCGAGGATCTCGGGGACGGCCTCGGCCGGAAATTCGACGTCCACCACCGGCCCGATGATCTGGACGACCTGGCCCGTGCGCTGCTTCGTCGTCGTTGCTTCCATTGAAATTCCTTGATCGAAAAATGAAGGGGGTTCCGCTACGAAAGGCCGGCCCGAGATGCTTCTATCCCCGCCCCGGCGATGCAGTCCTTTCCTACTCGGCTCCCACGCAGGGGATCTCAAAGAAATAGGGAATTTCCCCGAATCACCTATTCGCGCCTTTCATCCCAGCGCGGGCGAGTCTCCGTGCTGGGTGCCTCGTGCGCGCCGCTTCTCAGCCCGTCGTCTTCGTTCAAGACAAACAAGACTTGATTCTTTGATAATTAAGTGTTATTAAAAGTATGGCTCACCTCTGAAAGCAATGCATTCCGAAAGTATTCTCCTGCTATGTAAAGCCGCGCCGCGTGCGTCGAGGATCCTCTTGTGCATTCCTTCCTCGGGCACCCGGACTTTCCACGTACCCTTTTTCATGAGAGGCACTTTATGGCGAAGCGCAGGCTGAGTGATCAGATGAGAAGATGGGGGAAGCATTCGATAAGCGGTTGGCAGAAAGGATGGAAAGGAGTGGCGGGTTTGCTGATGCTCGGGGCGGTGATGGCGCTGGTGCCCTTTTACCTGGGCCTTGCTACGCAGGAAGCGGCACGGGCGGCCTGCCTGCCGGTGGGGGTGTCGCCTGACCCCACGCAGCCGGACCTCGACTGCGCCGCGCCGCCCAACACCTTCGACGTTTCGTCTTTCTTCGCCTCGAACGCCGACAGCACCGCCCGCGCTATGGCCGGCCCCACCTGGGACGTCTGGGCCTGGGCCTCGTTCGCGGCGATGAACTGGCCAGCGAAGCAGGACCCTAGCCTGCCGACGGGCTTCGTGCGCGGCGTCCCCAGCCCTACGGCTACCTTTGAGACAGCCAAGAACTATGACGTGCTGGTGTGGGAGACATTCAAGGAAAAGCGGGAACTCTTCAACAGCACCATCAATGCCAGCAGCGCGTGGCAGGACATCACCTTCGACCCGGCGCAGCAGCCAACTTCGGTAGGAGGGCAGATCGAGATGTGCCCTGGCACAACCACCTCCGTGCTCTCAAAAGTGAACCCGCACCGCATCATCTCGCAGGCCACGAAAGCGGCCTCGGTGGTCGGCGACAACACGTTCGACGAAACGGTAGAGGTGGCGTCCCCGGCGCGCGAGATGGCCGCCACCCTATGCGCCGGCTATACCGCCACGACCAATCCTACCTACGACGCCTGCGTGCAGGGCATCTTTCCGGATGCATATGTCAACCGCCGGACGCCCGTCGGCCCGCGCGTGTGGAAGGGGGATCCGTCGCAGGCCGGCGCCCGCCCAGTCTTTTTCGAGGTGAAGGTCAACTACGATTTCTGGAATTATATCCTGGAGAACGGCTTCTACGACGACACCACCGCCTACGCGGCGGCACGCGGCGTCGAACGCGACGACATCGAAAAGTCCCTGCCCCCGTCCGAGCAGCGGCTTGCACACCCAAAGCTGCCTTTCCGCACGAGCGCATCCCAGGGTCCGGGTCGCAGCCCCAACGCCCGGTTCGCCTACCAAGCCGACAGCACGGTGGCGGCCTTTGCCCGCCTCAGCGACCTCAACGCGCTGCCGCGGGTAGGCTCGGTACAGGTGAAGCTGGCGTGGCTGCTGCTTGATCCGGCGGTGGAGGATACGTCGCAATATCACACCACCTACGGCATCTACTACAAAACCGCACCGAGCGCGCCGGATTCGATCTGCTACACGGTGGGGCATTTCGGCCTGCTGGGCATGCACATCATTCAACGCGTCCATGCCATCAAACAGAACCTGGAGAACACCGAGTTCGCGCACGGCGGCACCTTCATCTTCGCCACCTGGGAGCACACCGGCCTCGGGGCCTACCAGCAACCAACCGGCTATTACTACGCCAACTTCCTGGCGAAGCAGACGGGGGTGGGCAACCTACCCTTCCCATTCGGCGTGGACACAACCTCCTTCCCCAACATCAAGGCTGCGAACGCCATTCAGGTGGTGCGGCAAAAGCCCTATCCGCTTGCCAGCACGGCCTCTGTCAACACAGCCGTGCATCAGGCACTCGGATGTCCCCCGTCGGGGTCAAATGCCCCGGGGTCCGTCTGGTGCAACTACCAGCTCATCGGCACCCAATTCCTCCCCGTGGATTCGGAAACCGAGTCGATACAGTACAACCAGCCCTATTACCTGGCCAACTTGGTGGTCGAGACCAACGAGGGGCTGCAGAACTTCTCGGGCTTACCGCCTGAACTCACCGTCACGCCGTACTACACGGACAAGGTGTCCATCGAAGGCACCGGCGTCGCGTTCGAGCCGGATCATCCAAATGTGATCTTCAACCGCGAGTTGAAAGCGCCCCTCAACATGGGCGGGTGCATGGGGTGCCACGGGGTGGCTCAACTAAACGGCTACAATTTCAGCTTCGTCTTCCAGGACGGGCAACGCGGCTCGGGACTCGACACGCAGCTACACTTCGAGGTGGCCGGAAGCCAAGGCGTTGGCTTCAGCAACGAGTAGGCGGAGGGAAGAAAAGCGGACCCCTCCCGTTGCCTCCCCGCTTTCGTTCTTACGATTCTAGATCCCCTGAAGAGATACGTTATGCGCAAATCCGAAGATAGAAAGTCGCGCCGTGATTTCATCAAGACCGCCGCCGTCGGCGCCGTCGGCGCAGGGCTTTCGTCGTGTGCTTCCACCGATCTGATCGAGATGCCCGCTCCGGAGCCGATAGAGGATCCGGCACCCACGCCCCCCCCTACGGCCCCCGTCGATATGTTCGACGTGGCCATCGTTGGCGGGGGGGTGTCGGGCTGCTACGCGGCCTACCGCCTGCTTTACGGCGACCTCGACCCAAGTTCGGCGCTAGGCCAACTCAAAGCGAAGAACGGCGGCAAGCTCACCATCGGCATCTTCGACTATTCGGGCCGAGTGGCCGGGCGCCTGCTCTCGGGCGAGTTGCCCGCGGTGCCCCCCCTCAGCGACGCCAACCCGGACTACCTGAATTTCGCTGAGTTCGGCGGCTTCCGCTTTCAGCCGCAGATGCACATCCTGCGCGACCTGGGCGACCTCCTGTTCAACAACCCGCCCGGCACCAAGAGCACGGATTGGTATCAGCCTTTTCCCGTGGACGAGGCGGCGGAGAACTTCTATTACGTGCGCGGCAAGCAATTCCGTCTGGCAGAACTCAACGGGTATCCGGGAAACGGCATCACGGTGCCCTACAACCTCCGGCCGTCGGAGCAGATGTCGCCGGGCGCCCTGAATTCCTTCGTCATTGACCAGGCTTTCGGCGCGTCCCTACCCAGCTACGACTTCGCCACCAACACCCCGGCGCCCCCGGCGGGCATCGCACCGCCCAGCGACCCGAGCACGCCGCCGACCAACACGCCCGGCACCTACGGCAGGGATGTGCTCCAGCCGGTCCAGAACGAGACCGGCGACGGTGTCGTACTCGCCGTCGGGCAGCTTCAAGCCGGTCTCGCGTTCGATCTCGTCGGGCCGCGACGTCGCCTCGACCACCCACACGCCGGGCGCGGTCTCCACGTGCTCGCCGGGGTCGTTCGAGTCGTACTCGTCCTC
>JAHEMB010000034.1:4330-12832 GCA_024643915.1 Rhodothermaceae bacterium
CGTCGCCGCGATCCGCCCCCACAACGCGGCGTCGTCGACGATCGGGGTGAAGAGGTCCGTGGTGAGGACGACGTGCACTCCCCCGTCGGCGGCCCACACCGCCACCTCGTCCACCTATCCGCACAACGGCTACAGCTACCTCCGCTACCTCTACCAGCAGGCCTTTCGGCTGGGCGACCTCGCGGAGCAGAACGGCGACCAGCCCACCGCTGACACCTACTGGAAGCTCACGCGGCAATACCGGCTGGCCTACCAGGACGCCCTCCACACCGCCGAGGTCAACGGCAGGTCGCTCATCGACTGGCCGTGGTGGTCCCTCATGCAAGTGTTCCTGAGCGAAGAAGCCATCCACTTCATCGAGGATACGGCCGGGTACAACTCGCTGTGGACGCAGGGCAGCGTCTCGTTCACGGTCCGCGAGGACTTTTTCTTTGCGAATGACACCGACCTTTTCGGCCGGCAACCCTCGACTTACGTGCCCCTGCCGAGCGCCGACACGGCCTGGCACCATGTCAAGAAGGGCTATTCGGATTTCGTTGAACAGCTTTACGACCAATTCCTGCAGAAAGGCGGCAACATCCCCAAGGCAGGCACGGAGGCGATCAATGGGCTCAATCATCAACTTGTGCGCTTCGCCCAGTCCACGGAGGGCGATCCCTCCGCAGGCTACGATTTGCTTTTCTACCGCCGCGAGTCGGGCACGATTACCCCTGCCCAGGCGGCCCAGCAGTGCGCCGAGGACCCCACCAAATGCCGCCACGTCCACGCCCAGTACGTGGTGCTGGCAATGCCGAAACGCTCCCTGGAACTGCTCGACCAGAACACGCCATTTTTCCAGGACGTGACGGTCGACCGCCTGCTCGATTCGGTCCTGGACAACCGCTCCAACCGCTTCTTCATGGCGTACGACACGCCCTGGTGGAAGGCCGCCACCACCGGCGACCCGACCTATCCACCGCTGACGCGGGGCCGCAGCAACACCGACCTGCCGATCCGCCAGTTCTACTACTGGCTCACGAACGAGCAAGACGGCCCGTCGATTGTGCTGGCCAGCTACACCAACGCCCGGGCGCAGCGTTTCTGGCAGGCGCTGGAACAACCTTTCGACGACGCCTACGACGACTTGGTTGGAGCCGTGGTGCCGCCGCCCGGGCTCGGCGGCTCAGCGCCCCGGCCGGTCGATGTGCGGGGCAAAGGGCCGCGGGCCGCCACCACGACCATGGCTAAGATGGCGCACCAACAACTGGTGGAGGTCGTCTATGGGAAGCCATACGCCGAGATCGACAATCCGCCCGACGAGCCGTATTATGCGCATTACCAGGACTGGTCGAAGGACCCGTGGGGCGCCGGCTGGCACGGGTGGAAGGCCGGGCAGGACGAATACCAGTTGATCCCACAAATCATCCAGCCCTCGCCGACAGAGGACGTATACATCGTCGGCGAGTGTTACTCGAACATTCCAGGCTGGGTGCAGGGCGCCCTCAACGTGGCCGAAGTGATGCTTCAGACGCGGCTGGGCGTGGCCTGGCCCACCTGGCTTTCTAAGGGCGGTACCTGGCTAGGGCCGGGGTCCGAGGGCTTGAACCCGTTGGCGTGAGCGCCGGTCCAGCGCGTTTTTCAGTTGAAAGCAAGGCTTTCTGTCGAATGCAAGGCTTCAAAAGGGTGCCGTAGGGCGGCGAAAGCCTGCCCTCATTTTCCACTCTTGCCCTGACGTGTATGCAAAACGACGTTCTTGACTTGATTGCGAAGCGGCATTGCAAACGAGCGTTCCTGAATAAACCCGTGCCCCGCCACCTGTTGGAGGCGGTATTGCGCGCTGCCGCCAACGCCCCCTCCTCTCAGAATAACCAACCATGGCGGGTGGCGGTCCTAAGCGGAAAGCCCCGGGATGAACTCTCAGCAAAACTTATTCGGGCTTTCGAGGCAGGGGAGCCCCCCCAGGCCGACTATCTAAATCGCCCCCAGCAAATGGATGCCCTGCTCGCGGCCCGAACGCAGGAGTATGGCAAGCGTGTCCTGGCCTTCAAAGGCATCCTGCGTGAGGACCAGGAGGCCCGGCGCCGACACCGGCGCGAAAACTTCCTGTTTTTTGGCGCCCCGGTGGAGATGATTTTTCATTTGCCTGCCAATGCTGCCCAAGGCACCTTCCTGGACCTCGGCTTTTTCATGCAGAACGTTATGATTGGCCTTTCGGCCTGCGGGTTGGGCAGTTGCCCTCAATACAGCGTGGCCTCGTACGCTTCTACCGTCCGAGACCACCTTTGCCTGGGTGAAGACGCGATGGTCATTGCGGGGATGGCAGTAGGCTACATCGACCTTGTCGCACCCATCAACCGGTTTGTGCCCCCCCGTGCCGACCTGGAAGAATACGTTGCATGGTTTGATCAATAGGACGTCTGACGGGCCGCGACACTGCGAGCCCTGGCAGGCGCGCAGCCATTGGGCCTACCCTGGGCCGGAGTGTATCTTGCGGCGCATCTCGCGCCGGACGCCGTCCTGAACCAGGGGTAAATTCACGCGGCTTACCAAGCTGTCTTTATACGTACCATGATGCCCCGAAGACACGGACCGGGCCGTTGGATCCCCCTGCTGATCCTGCTGACTGGCCTTTCCTGGCAGATCGCTCGTGAGCCGGATGAGTTGACGGCACAAGAGCAGCGCGGGAAAGAGATCTATCTGACGGGGAAAAGCCCCTCCGGGCAGGCCATCACCGCCCTCCTGGGGCAACAAAGTACAGCGGTGCCAGCTTCAGTGCTGCCCTGTGCTTCGTGCCATGGACGCGACGGCCGGGGCAAGCCTGAAGGCGGCGTCACACCGGCGAACCTCACCTGGGAGGCCCTTACCAAACCCTATGGGGCCACGCGCCTCGGCGCCAGGCAGCGCCCGCCCTATACCGAGCAGCGACTCAAGCGCGCCATCACGATGGGCCTCGACGCGGGCGGCACCCCGCTCGACGGGGCGATGCCCCGCTACCAGCTCGCCCACCAGGATCTCGAGGACCTGGTGGCGTACCTCAAGAAGGTCGGGAAGGACCATGACGAGGGCTTGTCCGAGGCGAGCATCCGCGTGGGCGTCATCCTGGCGCCCCGCGCACAGCTGGCTCCCATGAACGCCGCCGTCAAAGCCGTCCTGACTGCTTATTTCGACGAGGTCAATCAGCGCGGCGGGCTTTACAACCGCCGGGTGGACCTCCTGTTTTCGGAAGCGCCCGAAGCCCTCGACGAGCGCGCCGACGCCGCCCGGACCTTCATCGAAGGCGAAGCCCTCTTTGCCCTCGTGGCGCCCTTCATCGCCGGGGCGGACGAAGCCCTCGCAGCCCTCGCGGCAGAAACCGCTCTGCCGTTCATTGGCGCCTTCAGCCTTCATCCACAGGTGGCCTTCCCCCTCAACCGGCACGTGTTCTACCTCTACGCCGGCCTCCCGGACCAGGGGCGCGCGCTGGCCACGTTCGCGGCCCGGCGCCATACGGCGCAGGGTACCACCGCAGCCGTCATCTACGCGGCGCAGGCAGAACGCGCCGACGCGGCGCAAGCCATCGAAGCACAGGGCCGCCAGGCCGGCTGGGCCGCCGTCACCCTGCATCCGGTCGCACCGCCTCCCTTCGATGCCGCCGCCCTCGTCGACACCTTGCGCCGCCAGGACTCCAACCTGGTCTTTTGGCTGGGACCGGCGCAGCAGGAGCACGCGTTCCTCAAGGCCGCCGCTGCCGCTGGCTGGGCGCCGACCGTGTTCATGCCGGGGGCGCTGGCCGGCCCCAATCTCTTCGAGGCACCACGGGCCTTCGCAGGCCGCCTCTTCCTCTCGTTCCCGACCCTGCCCTCGGACCAGACCCCTGATGGGACGCGGGAATACGAAGCGCTGGCTGATGCCCACACCCTGCCGCCCCAACAACACGCCGCACAGATGGCGGCGCTGGCCGCAGCCAAAGTATTCGCCGAGGCGCTTAAACGCGCCGGCAAAGACGTCAGCCGCGAGAAGCTCATCGAAGCGCTCGAAGGCTTTTATCAGTTTCACACAGGGTTTACGCCCCTCCTCAGCTATGGCCCCAACCAGCGCGTGGGCGCACCGGGCGCCTATGTCGTCACCGTCGATCTGGAAGGCCGGCAATTGGTGCCAGCCGGAGACTGGATAGACCCGCAGGTGCTGCGCTAAGTGCTCTGGCAAGTGAAAAAAGATGGCTGAATGCGCGTCCAGCCGGTTTTCTGCCCAGGCGCGAGCGCGCGGCGGGCCCTACGGCAAGCGACCGCAACGCCGGCAGGGAGACGGGGGGGCGCGCAGAACCTATCAAGATGCGCTCCTGAGAGCACTGAAAGTCGCTCGGAAATACGCCGGCCCGGCACCAGATCAACAAGCACCCGGGGGGCGGTTCAGCGGCTGCGACAAGTAAAGTTGACTGCTGTATTATGTATCTTTGACGGGTGCTCTTTGGCCGCGAGCGCAACATGCAGGCACCGCAAAAAGAGCTGGCGGCGCCGTCCGCTGCACCGGCAACCATTCAAGGAGGAACCCCATGATGAGAGGGCACCCCGCGACCCTTTTGCTCATGATCGGGCTGATGATAGGCAGTCTCGGCCTGCGGCCCTGCGCCGCCCAGCACGAACACCACGACCCGGCGCCTCAGGCGGAATCGGCGCTGGCCGGCCAGGCCGACGTGGTAGCCACAGGTATCTCGGTCCCTGACGTGGCGCTCTTCAACCAGTTCGGCCAACCCGTTCACTTCTACAGCGATCTTGTGCGGGGCAAGGTTGTAGCGATCAATTTCATTTTCACGACGTGCACCACCATCTGCCCCCCGATGGGCGCCAACTACAGCCGGCTCCAACAACTGCTGGGCGATCGCCTCGGCAAAGAGGTAACGCTCCTCTCGATCAGCACCGATCCAGTCACCGACACACCGGAACGCCTGGCGGCCTGGAGCGAGCAGTTCAAGGCAAAACCGGGGTGGACCCTCGTGACCGGCGCCAAGCCCGACGTAGACAGGCTGCTCAAGGCACTCGGCGCCTTCGCCCCCGACCCTGCGGACCATTCGCCCTTCCTCCTCCTGGGCGACGAGACCCGGGGAACGTGGCGGCGGGTGCATGGCTTCACCGCGCCCGCCGAGGTCGAGAAGATGCTGTCCGAAATGCTCGCGGCCTCCGGCCAGGCGGCCTCGGAGCCTGCGCCGCCCGCCGGCCCCCCCCTCTCCGCCGCCGAGCAGTACTTCACCAACGTCCACCTTGTCGATCAGCACGGAACGCAGCACCGCCTTTATCAAGACTTGCTCCGGGGCAAGGTGGTCATCATCCATTCCTTCTTTTCCTCCTGCGAAGGCAGTTGTCCGCTCATGTTGAAAACCGCCGCGCGGCTGCAAGAGCGCCTGGGCGACCGGCTGGGGCAAGACGTTCACCTGCTCTCCATCTCCGTCGACCCGCTGATCGATACGCCGGCGAAGCTCAAGGCGCTGGCCACATCCTTCCAGGCGAAGCCAGGCTGGTATTTTCTCACAGGTGAGCAAGCATACGTCCAGCAGGCACTCCATAAGTTCGGCCAGTACGTCGAGAAGCGAGATACGCACCTCAACATTTTTATCATCGGCAACGAACCGACGGGACTCTGGAAAAAGGCCTTCGGTCTGGCGCCGTCAGCAGACATCGCCCAGATCCTCGATGATGTACTCGAAGACAAGGATTGATCGTGCCGCACCCTATTGATCGCACAGACATTGAGGAAGCCGAAGCTCGGCTGATCATTCCTATCTATCACCGGGCCTCCGTGGTTTTTACACACGGCGAAGGGGCTTATCTGTTTGATCATCAGAACCGGCGTTACCTGGACTTTGCCGCCGGCATCGCCGTCAACGCACTCGGCCATGCCGACCCGGAGTTGGTGGCGGTCATTCGCGAGCAGGCCGGCCGGTTGATTCACGTTAGCAACACCTATTACTCGACGCCCCAACTCGACCTGGCTCAGCGCCTGGTGACGCACTCGTTTGCCGACCGGGTTTTCTTCTGCAATTCGGGCGCAGAGGCCAACGATGCTGCGATCAAGTTTGCCCGCAAGTGGGCGCAACAGCAAAGCGCATCTCGCAATGGAAGCGCCCCCGTGAAAACCGAGGTGATCACCTTCGAGCGCGGCTTCCACGGCCGCACCATCGGCGCGGTGTCGGTCAGCGGAGAGCCTGCGTGGCAGGCCGCCTTCGCCCCGCTCATGAGCGACGTCACCTTTTTGCCTTATAACGATCTGGAGGCGGCCCGCCAGGCCGTCGGGCCGCAAACTTGCGCGGTGATTCTGGAAACGATCCAGGGCATGGGCGGCGTCATTCCGGCCACGCCTGATTTCTTACAGGGCGTGCGCGCGCTGTGCGATCAACACGAGGCCCTCCTCATTCTCGACGAGGTGCAATGCGGCCTCGGGCGGAGCGGGCGGTTATGGGCCCACGAAGCCTATGGGATCACGCCGGACATGATGACCCTCTCCAAGGGCCTCGGCGGCGGGCTCCCCATCGGCGCGACCCTGGTCACGGAAGCCATCGCCCAGATCCTCCGGCCTGGCGACCACGGCTGCACCTTCGCTGGCGGGCCGCTGACGTGCCGGGCGGCCCAGGTCGTCTTCGACCGCGTCAGCGACCCCGCCTTTCTGGCTCGTGTGGCAGACAACGGCCGCTACCTGCGCCGCCGCCTCGAAGCCCTGAAGGCCCCGCAGATCGTGGAGGTGCGAGGCGCCGGCTTGCTCGTCGGCGTCGAATGCTGCAACACTGTTATGCCGCTGCGGGCCGCAGCCCTCGAGCGTGGCCTGCTGCTCATCGGGGCCGGTCCCCGGGTCCTGCGCCTCTGTCCGCCGCTGATCGTCACGCGCGAGCAGATCGATGCGGCCGTAGAAATCATCGCCGAATGCTTGCCGTACCTGGAGTAATGCCCTCGTCGGCCCGTGCGCCATTGCATAAAAGGCCCGTTATTTATTAAACTTGCTGTATGATTAGACTGATTGATGCATGATCAGACCCACGCCGCAACCCACCGGGCTCCCCCTGCCCCCCTCCCTGGCAACGGCCTATGCCGCCGCCAATGGTGCGCCGGGGGAGCGCCTGCGTGCCCTCGTCCAGTGGCTGAAAATCGTACAGGCTACCCTGCAAGCCTGCAACGAACACGAGGCGGTGACCGATGCGGATTTCTGGGAGGGGTTTCTCAAAGAGCTTGGGGGATTCGAGGATAGCGCCGTCTACGAGCACCTTCTTGGTTCTCCGGACTATCCGGGCTTCAAACGCCTGTTCTCGGAGCGCTTCCTGGGCTATGCCCATTACCGAGATTTGGCCCGAAGCCGGTCCATGATCGAAGCCTACCGGCACCTCGGCGGCATCGACGTCCTCTCCAACGACTTGCGCGCTTTCCTGGAGCAAGAGGTGCAGATGCTGCGCCGCGGCGCGCCGGCACGAGCCGGCGCCCCCTCGATCCGGCGCTTTCTTATGGTGGGCTGTGGGGCCTGCCCGGAGACCTTCCTCTTCTACGCGACCCATCTCGGCCCTAAAGGCCTGGCCGTAGCGCTTGAATGCGATGCCGACGCCGCAGCCATTGCCAGTAAGACGATCGGGCGTCTCGGCCCCAAACATGCAGCCGTTCACCACGCAAATGGCGCCTGCTTTGATTATGCCGGGTTCGATGTCATTCAGATCGCCAACTACACCTCGCCCAAGCACGCCGTGCTCGACGCCATCGCCAGGACGGCTGACCCGCAGACCCGTGTGATCCTGCGGCTGCCTGTGCTCTTGGAAACGCTCATTTGCGAATCGGCCGACCTGGCCCAACTGGACCGGTTTGAAGAAGTGGACCGCATAACGAGCCATTACTGTAAAATGGACTCGGTGCTCTTGAGGGTAAGAGCCTGATTTCCGAAACGTTCTCCTTCAAGTCGTCCTTTGCGCTCGGGCGAAGGGTTCAGAAAACCCTCGTTTTACTATACCTACCTATTGTAACGGTCGCAAGAAATCTCTATACTGATCCTGGACGTTTAGGCACCTTCGCGCAGGATCGATGGCTAGAGTATGGGATGAATCGGTTTCCTTTGAGGAGGATCGGTATATAGGCTCTCTCCTGTAATGCCTACCTACCCCAGACAACTTGTTGCGTGCCGGAACTACAACGCAACGTAAGGTCGCCCTGGTTTTCAGTATTCGCGGGTATCCGTTTCACCGGGGTGCAGCGGCACAGGTCTCTGAAGCAAGCTACGAGTCGGGCTGGCGCTGAGGATGCGCTTCGAATCCTCGCCATTGCACCGGAGGCCAAGTACCGCAAGGGGCCATACACTCCGCCCATCCTGTTGAACCAGAACGGAGGCCTTGGACTGAGATGTTAAACAGAATAATTAGCTTTTTCCGGATGCTTTTCGGGCTTGACCGCAATCCTGACGACAGCACCGCGCCCAAAGCCATCCCGAAGGCCGAGCCGAAAGCCGAGCCGAAAGCCGCCGCCAAGGCCGAGCCGAAGGCTGCCGCCAAGGCTGAGCCCAAGGCTGCTGCGAAAGCCGAGC
>JAHEMB010000609.1 GCA_024643915.1 Rhodothermaceae bacterium
ACGCCGGGCGGTTCATGGAGATCAACTGCGCCGCACTTCCGGATAACCTCCTGGAGGCCGAGCTTTTCGGCTACGAGAAAGGCGCCTTTACCGATGCGCGCGATGCGAAGCCCGGCCTGCTAGAAGTGGCCGACGGCGGCACCATCTTCCTCGACGAGATCGACTCGATGAGCCTCGCGCTCCAGTCGAAGCTGCTCTCGTTCCTCGAAAGCCGCACCTTCCGTCGGCTGGGCGGGGTGGACGAACTGCGCGTGACGACGCGGATTCTCTGCGCCACCAACTCGAACCTGGAGGAAGAGGTCGCTAACAAGAACTTCCGAAAGGACCTCTTCTTCCGCATCAACGTGGTCAACATCTACCTGCCGCCGCTACGGAAGATGGAGGAGGACGTGCTCCTCCTGGCGCGTGCCCTCGTCAAACATTTCAACGAGGAGTTAAAGCGCGAGGTGCAGGGCTTTACCGAGGCGGCCGAGCGGAAGCTGGTCGCCCACAAATGGCCCGGCAACGTGCGCGAGCTGCGCAACGTGCTCGAACGCGCCATGATCTTCACCCACCATGACTTCATCGACGCCGACGATTTGGTGCTGGCCTCGCACAACGGCTTCGACGCCGCCGACCATCCCGAGGGTTATTTCCGTTTCCCCAGCGGCGGCACGCTCGAAGACCTCGAGCGCCTCTACATCCTCCACATCCTCTCTACCTCCGACTCCTCCTACGCCGATGTAGCCGACGTACTCGGCATCTCGAAGAAAACCCTCTGGGAGAAGCGCAAACGCTACAACCTCGATGCAGCGGCGGACAGATAGAGGATAGATAGACCGCTCGCTACGCTCGATGTATAGAGGATGGAGGATAGAAGGGCAGCGGCGCGTTGAGAGAAGAATCAATCTTCGATCCTCCATCTTCAATCAGTCCCGGCCCGGCTGTGCTTGTAATCGGCGGCGCGGCGGAAGAGGGCGATGCCGAAGCCGAAGGAAAGCATGATGATGCCGATCCAGAGCAGGTTGATGAACGGCTTCTCATAAGCCTGCACCACCAGCCAGTCCTCCGGCGTCACCTCCACGCCTTCGAGTGCGAGGTTGATCTCGCCCGTATCGACGTCCATCCCGGCGAACGTCAGCGTCAGGCCCCAGTCCTCGATGTGATTCTGGAGGAAGCGGACCGAGCGATCCTGCATGATGAGGTAGAGCGGGCGGAGCGTCCGCGTCACCCCCGAGGCGAGGTGCGTCACGTCCAGCACCGCAGCCACGGCGATCTCCGTCGAGTCCGGCAGGGTGGCGGAGTCGAGTTCGGTGTCAAAGGCACGGAAAGCGATGGCGAAGGCGTTGCCGACAGTAGTAGAGTCGCCCCGCGCGAGAGTGAGCTGGCCGCGCTTGTCTGCGTCGCGTGCATCGAACATGACGCTGGGTGTGACGGCGGCGTAGACGTCTTTCTCGAAGAACATCCGCACGTCGGGGTGCTGGATCCACTGATCCTTGCTGCTCTTGTAAACGACGGGGCGAAGCGTGAAGGCCCGCCCTTGCGGATCCTCCACATTGAGCACGTAAACGGGCCGCCCGCGCTCCGTGGTTTCCTGTCCGGCGTAGGTAACGCGGTAGCCGTTCACTGTCGTCGTCTGCCCGCGCTCTACGACGAAATTCTTGCGCTCGCCGCCCATGTCCACGGCGGCGGCAGGGGCGAGGGCGTTGGAGAACCCACTGGAGGCGATGATGCCGAGGATCAGCAAGGCAAAGCCGACGTGTGCGAGGGCGCCGCCCGCCAGCTTCGGGTTGCCGCGCCCCACGCGCCACAGCACCATCCCATTGCCGAAAAACGCGAAGAAGCCAACGAAAACGAGCAACAGCATCAGCAGGCCCGTGCCGTAGAGGCTCCAGAACTCGCCCAGGCCAGCCAGCATCCCCGCCTGCGCCATCTGCGCGGGGGCGGCGGGCGTGCCCAGCGCCGCTGTCCGCTCGGCGAAGGGCGTCAGTAGCAACACGGCGACGGTAGAGACGACGGAGAGGGCGATGGGTTTGAGGAGCACGCGGTTCACGTTCTCCACGCTCATCTTATTCCACCAGAAGAGCTGCCCCAGGCCGGCCAGGAACACGAAGCCCACGGAAAGCGGCAGGCTCCACTTGTTGTAGAATTCGAGGGGTACGGTGGAGGGGTTGTCGCGGAAAATCCTACCGAAGATGGGGGCGCTGGTGCCCAGCAGGATCACCGCCGCGAGGGCGCACAGCAGGAGCGCGCCGGAGAAAATCATGAACTCGCGGGAGAGGTAGTCCGGCTCTCGCTGCGGCACCGGCAGGGCGCGGTAGCGCAGGGCGAACAGGCCAAAGCCCATCAGGCCCATCGTCAAGATCCACAGCAAAAGCTGGTTATTGAGGCCCAGATCGACGAACGAATGGACGGAGATGTCGCCGAGGATGCCGCTCCGGGTGAGGAAGGTCGAGTAGACGATCAGCATGAAGGCGAGGATGCTGAGGAAAAGCGCGGCCTTGTGGCTCGACCCGCTCTTCTTCTGCACGATCATCGTGTGGAGCGCCGCCACCCCCACGATCCACGGCACGAGCGACGAGTTCTCGACGGGGTCCCACGCCCAGTAGCCGCCAAAGGAGAGCGTGACGTAGGCCCAGTAGCCGCCCATCGCGATGCCGATGCCGAGGATCATCACGGCGAAGAGGGTCCACGGCAGAGCGGGCCGCACCCACTCGGTATATTTCTTCTGCCAGAGGGCCGCCACCGCGAAGGCAAACGGCACGATCATCGTTGCAAACCCGACGAAGAGGGTGGGGGGATGGATCACCATCCAGTAATTCTGCAAGAGGTCGTTGAGGCCGTTGCCGTCGCTCGGGACGAAGCCGGGCACCTGGAGCATCGGCGCCTCGGGGAATTTCTCGGCCAGCATCATGAACGGCGACGAGCCCACCGGCACCGGCCCAATCACGAGGCCAACGATCATCGAAAGCAGGAAAAGCTGGCAGACGGCGATCACCGCCATCACGGGCGACTCGAAGCGCCGCGCCGTTTTCATCAGCACGAAGCCAATGATAGCAGTGAAGAGGATCCAGAGGAGGAACGAGCCTTCCTGCCCGGCCCAGAACGAGGAGAAGAGGAAGTGGGTCGGGAGGTCGCGCGAGGAATACTGGTAAACGTAGGCGTACTGAAACTGATGGGTGAGGATGAGGTAGAGGAGGATGCCCGAAG
>JAHEMB010000610.1:0-440 GCA_024643915.1 Rhodothermaceae bacterium
AAGATTGTGGGCCTGCGCGTGCGGACGCTTGCCAACCTCGGCGGCTACCTCTCCACCCTCGGCGGCGGCATCCCTACCTGGCTCTACGGCACCCTCCTGGCCGGCCAGTACAAAACGCCCGTCATCCACGTACAGACGACCGGCGTCTTCACCAACACGGCGCCGACCGACGCCTACCGGGGCGCGGGCCGCCCCGAGGCCACCTACGTCGTCGAACGGATCATCGACGTGGGGGCGCGCGAGATGGGGGTGGACCCCGCCGCGCTTCGGCGCAAGAATTTCGTCCAGCCCGACGAATTCCCCTACCAGACGCCCGTCGTGCTGACCTACGACAGCGGCAACTACGAAGGTGCCCTCGACAAGGCGCTCGAGATGATCGGCTACCGGGACCTGACGCCAGGCCGGCCGGGGAGAACACGCTCATGCCGAAACAGCTCCTG
>JAHEMB010000610.1:450-3176 GCA_024643915.1 Rhodothermaceae bacterium
GCATCATCGGCCTGCGCGCGGCCCTTTACGACAGCGCCAAGGTGCGCGTCCACCCGACCGGCAAGGTGCAGGTGTATGTGGGCGTTCACTCGCACGGGCAGGGGCACGAGACCACCTTCGCCCAACTCACGGCGGACCGGCTCGGCATCGACCTCGACGACGTCGAGATCGTTCACGGCGACACGGCGGAGATCCAGTTCGGGATGGGCACCTACGGCTCGCGCAGCCTCGCCGTGGGCGGCAGCGCCATCTACAAAGCGCTCGACAAGGTGCTCGACAAGGCCCGCAAGATCGCCGCCCATAAACTCGAAGCCGCCGAAGACGACCTCAATTACGCGGATGGTCAGTTCACCGTCCGCGGCACCGACCGCTCCGTCGGCTTCGGCGACATCGCCCTCACGGCGTACGTCCCGCACGACTTCCCGGAGGACATGGAGCCCGGCCTCGAAGAGAACTATTTCTACGACCCGAAGAACTTCACCTTCCCCTTCGGCACGCACGCCTGCGTGGTGGAGATCGACAAGGAGACGGGCGTGGTGGAGCTGAAGCGCTACGTGGCGGTGGACGACGTGGGCAACATCGTCAACCCGATGATCGTGGAGGGGCAGATCCACGGCGGTGTGGCGCAGGGCATAGGGCAGGCCCTCTACGAAGGCGCCGTCTACGACGACGGCGGCCAGCCCGTCACCGGCACCTACATGGATTACGCCATGCCGCGTGCCGACGACCTGCCCTCATTCGAAGTGGGCCATCAGGTGACGCCCTGCCCGCACAACCCCCTTGGGGTGAAGGGCGCGGGCGAGGCCGGCACGATTGCCGCCACGGCCTGTGTCACCAATGCCGTCGTCGATGCCCTATGGCATCTGGGCGTGCGCGACATCGCGATGCCCCTCACGCCCGAGCGCGTCTGGCAGGCCCTCCAGGCCGGCGGCGACGGAGCGGCTTGAGAGTCGAGGGCCAGAGAAAGGGAGAGGCGGCGATTGCCAACGTTCACGGCTTTTATCTCCGACTCCCCGACTCACGCGCCACCGGTGCCCCGAGGCATCAACGAAGCGGATTGAAAACCAACGTCTAGCTAGAGGCACCCCATGATCCCCAACACTTTCGACTACGCGCGGGCGGGCTCGGTGAGCGAGGCCGTCTCCCTCCTGCAACAGCACGGCGACGACGCGAAACTGCTGGCCGGCGGCCACAGCCTCATCCCCGCCATGAAGCTCCGCCTCAGCGCCCCCGCCCTGCTCATCGACGTGACGGGCATCGATGCGCTCAAGGAGATCTCCGCGAGCGACGGACGGCTGCACCTCGGCGCGCTCGTCACCCACCGGCAGGTCGAGCATTCGGACGTCGTCCGCGCGAAGTGCCGCGTGCTTTCGCAGGCCGCCGCGCTCATCGGCGACCCACAGGTGCGCAACCGGGGCACCATCGGCGGCAGCCTCGCCCACGCCGATCCCTCCGCCGATTACCCCGCCCTCGTCCTGGCCCTCAACGCCCAGATCGAGGCGACCGGCCCGAACGGGTCGCGCACGATCGCGGGGGAGGATTTCTTCACCGGCCTGTTCGAGACGGCGCTGGAGGAGGGAGAGGTGATCACGAAAGTCAGCTTCCCCGTGCTGGGCGAAGGCGAGGCCGCGGCCTACCAGAAGTTCGCCAACGCGGCTTCGCGCTATGCCCTCGTGGGGGTGGCGGCGTGGGTGAAGATGAGCGGCGGCACGGCCGAGGCGGTCCGCCTGGGCGTTACCGGCGCTGCCCCCTCAGCCTTCCGCGCGACCTCAGCCGAGCAGGCGTTGCAAGGCGGCCCCCTTGACGAAGACACCATCGCCGATGCGGTGCGCGATCTGGCCGACCCCAACGAATTGATGAGCGACCTCGGTGGCAGTGCCTCCTACCGCGCCCATCTCTGCGAGGTCATGGCCAAGCGCGCCCTGCTGAAAGCGGCGAAGCACGCGGGCTAGCAGCGGCTGAAACGTCCGCCCCACTTCCGAATAGAACACCCTGGTACTTGAGTGGAGGAAAGGGAGAGTGGGGGAGGGGGAGACTTCTTTTTCTCCCTGTCTCCCGCTCTCCCTTCCCCCCACTCTTTTTTTCGCTCTCCCACGCATAGCATGACGCAGCTTTCCACCATCGAAGACGTGCAGGCGGCGCTGGAGGCGGAGCGCTACGTGGCCGAGCGTAGCCTGGCGACGACGATCTTCCTCACCCTCACCATGGGCCGCCCCCTCTTCCTCGAAGGCGAGGCGGGGGTGGGCAAGACGGAGGTGGCCAAGGTGCTCGCGCGGGCCCTCGGCGTGCCGCTCATCCGGCTCCAGTGCTACGAGGGGCTCGACGTCCACAACGCCGTCTACGAGTGGAACTACGCACGGCAGATCCTGCAAATCCGCCTCCTCGAAGCTACTGGGGTCATCGACCAGGCGCAGATCCAGCAGGAAATCTTCAGCGAAGAGTACCTCGTCCGCCGCCCCCTCCTCCAGGCCGTCGACGCGGCCGGGGATGCGCCGCCCGTGCTGCTGATCGACGAGCTGGACCGGGCCGATGAGGAGTTCGAGGCGTTCCTGCTGGAGCTGCTGTCCGACTTCCAGATCACCATCCCCGAACTGGGCACCATCCGTGCCGAGACGCCGCCCGTGGTGATCCTCACCTCCAACCGCACGCGCGAGATCCACGACGCCCTCAAGCGCCGTTGCCTCTATTACTGGATCGACTATCCGGGGCGGGAGAAAGAGACGCAG
>JAHEMB010000611.1 GCA_024643915.1 Rhodothermaceae bacterium
CGTTGTAGAATTGCAGCTGTGCCCCCCGTTGTTCCAGCACGTCGGCAATGGCGAAGCGGTCGCGGCGGCGCGTGCCTTTGTCCAGCAGGTTGACCACAAGATCCTGTACCAGCTCGTCGCCCGCGGCCAGGTCAGGGCAGGCCTCGAAAGAGCCGCGCCAGGAGACGACCTCGCGCACGGGCGTGGGCAGCAGCAGCAAACGGCACGGCCCCACCCTGCGGACCTCCACCCGCTCTTCGAATGAACGGAGATGGCTTTCTACGGTCGTTTCCTGCGTCATATCTAGCGTTTACAAGTTTAAGAGAGGGTGCGCCTCGGGGCGGCAGTGCGGGCATCGCCGGTGTTGGGCGTGCCGGTCGGCTCGATCAGCAAGAGGTGCACTTCCTCCTCGGCGAAAGGCTGATGCTCCACTCCCTTCGGCACAACGAACAACTCGCCCGGCCCCAAGTGCACCTCGCGATCTCGCATTCGGATCGTCAGCTGGCCCTGGAGGACGAGGAAAAAGTCGTCCGTGTCGTCGTGGTGGTGCCAGACGAATTCGCCCTTCACCTTCACCACCATCACGTCGCAGTCGTTGAACTGCGTCACGGTGCGGGGCGCCCAGTGGTCGGAGAACAGCGCCAGCTTCTCGCTCAGGTTGATCTTTTCCATGTTTACCGAGAGAGGCTAAGCCGGCACATAATAGCCGACCGTCCGCGCATCTTCGACCAGGTAGGTTTGCGCCATGTGCTGCACGTCGTCCGTTGTCACATGCTCGATGCGGTCGCGGAAGGTGGTGTAGAGCTTCCAGTCGCCGGCGGCGATGGCTTCATTGAGTTGGGCCGCCACGGCGAAAGGGCCGTCCCGCCCGAAGGCCTCCTGGGCTTCGAGCTGGTTCTTGGCGCGCTGCACCTCTTCCTCGGTCACCCCGTTTTCCTTGATTTCCTCAATCACCTCGTACAACGCCTGCTCCACCTCCTCGTGCGTCTTTTCGGGGGCGAGGAGCGCGTAGCAGTAGAAGAGGCCGGGGTCGTGCAGACGCGGGCTCGATGCCATCACGTGGGTCGTCAGCCCGGCATCGGTGAGGCGGCGGAAGAGGCGGCTGCCCTTGCCGGAGGCCAGCACCATCGACAGCACGTCGAGCGCGTCGGCATCGGTTTCCAGGCCGGACGGGGCTTTGTAGGCCGTCATGACGGCGCCGAGTTGCCCCGCCTGCTTGACGACGATCCGCCGTTCGCCCCGCTGCGGCGGCTCCTCGGTGACGACGGGCGGCGCGGGCTCCGCCGGGCTGCCTATCCCGCCGAAATGCTCGGCCACGAGAGCGAGGGCCTCGGACCGGTCGAAGTCGCCGATGATGGAGACGGTGGCGTTCTCGGGCCAGTAAAACGTGTCGTAGAAATGCCGTAGCCCCGCCACCGTCACATTTTCAATATCGCTGCGCCAGCCGATGGTGGGATGGTGGTATGGATGGGCGATGTAGGCGGCGCTCCAGACGGCCTGGTAGAGCTTTCGCATCGGCTCGTTCTCGCCCCGGTCAAACTCGTTCAGGATCACCGTCCTCTCGCTCTCCAAGTCCGCTTCGTTGAGGAGCGCCCCCCGCATACGGTCCGCTTCGATCTCCAACGCGAGGGGCAGGTGCTCGCTCGGCAGCAGTTCGTAGTAGTTGGTGCGGTCGATCCAGGTAGTGGCGTTGACCTGCGCCCCCACGCGCTGCAACGTGTTAAAGATGGTCTGTCCGTTCTCTTTGTTGAAGCGCGCCGAGCCCTTGAACATCAGGTGTTCGAGGAAGTGCGTGGCGCCGGTCAGGCCCGTCGTCTCGTTGCGGCTGCCCACCCGGTAGGTGACCATCAGCGTGACCACCGGCGCGGCGGCCTCGGGCAGCAGCAGCACCTGTAAGTCGTTCGTCTTCAAACGGTACGCCTCGATGCCACCCGACTCCTCGACGAAATCGAATGACTCAGGGATCGCTTCAATGGGTGGTTGCTGGGATTCGGTCAGTTGCATGCAGAAGTGATACTCTCAGATGAACTCCTCAGCCAATTTGGAGCACGCAGATGGCTCGCCTTCGACCTTGGCCTTTCAAAGCAGGTTCCGCGCACCAGGATCCCCTAACAAAACACCTCGCCACTTCAGTGCTGAAGGATTCACAGGAGGCTCAAGCGAGGTCTTGTTAGAAGGCGTTAGTGCGCGTCGAGCCAGTTGTCGCCCACGTCGATGTCCACCTCGATGGGCACGCCGATGGGCAGCGCGCCCACCATCTCTTCTTCAATAATGGGCCGCAGCCGGTCGATCTCCTCAGGTGGCGCCTCGAAAACGAGTTCGTCGTGGACTTGCAGGACCATCTTGCTCTCGAAGCCCTCTCTCCGCAACCGTTCATGGAGGCGCACCATGGCGATCTTGATCATGTCCGCCTGCGTGCCCTGGATGGGCATGTTGACGGCGATGCGCTCCGCCGCCGAGCGTTCGATGCGATTGCGCGCGTTGATGGCCGGCACATAGCGCCGCCGCCCGAGGAGCGTCTCGACATACCCCTTCCGCCGCGCCTCCTCCAGCACCTCGTTCAGATACCGCGATACAGCAGGATACGAGCGCTGGTACTGGTCGATCAGCTCCTGCGCCTCCTGGACGGTGGAGCGGATGCGCTGCGCCAACCCCCACGCTGAGACGCCGTACGGGATGCCGTAGTTGACCTCCTTCGCCTTGCGCCGCATGTCTCGCGTCACGTCCTCGGGCGCGACGCCGAAGACGCGACCTGCGGCAGCCGTGTGGATGTCCTGCCCTTCCTCGAACGCCTGCTTGAGGTTTTCGTCGTCGCTCATCGAAGCGAGGATGCGCAGCTCAATCTGCACGTAGTCGGCGGCGAGCAGCTTACAGCCTTCTCGGGGAACGAACGCCTTGCGCACCTCGCGCCCCGCCGCCGTCCGAACGGGGATGTTCTGCAAATTGGGGTTGGAGGAGGAAAGCCGCCCCGTGGCGGTGATGGTCTGGTTGAAGTTGGTGTGGACGCGATCCGTCTCAGGATGGATCAACTCGCCCAGGCTGTCGACGTAGGTGGTCTTGATTTTGGCGAGCTGTCGCCAGTCGAGGATGAGGCCGGGCAGCGGGTGCTCGGTGGAGAGTTCGAGGAGGACGCTCTCTCGCGTCGAGGGCCGCCCGGTGGAGGTTTTCTCGACCACGCGCAGGCCCAGTTTCTCA
>JAHEMB010000612.1 GCA_024643915.1 Rhodothermaceae bacterium
TATCCCCCACCACGATGGGAGCATGCAACTGATGTGAAATAATGCCACTACAGAAGTCAGCTGTTCCCTGCCCGATCGGACCAGTCCGCGTCCACGGCGCACACCTTCACGTCCACCAATCCGCTCCCCAGCCCGATCTCCCGCACGATATTGCCGCTCAGGTCCGTGGCGATGGAGGAGGTTTTCTTCGGCCAGGAGATCCAGAGCATCCCGTCGAAAGCGAGGTGCTGTTTCAAGTCGGAGAAAGCTGCTCCGAGGTGCGGCCGATCCATCGCGAAGAAGTGCAGGTAGTCAAGGCCCGTCTCCGGAGTCTCAGCGAGGTGTACGCCCTCCGGCAGCGGACCGAGCAGGTCGAAGAGATGCGGCGGGGCGTGGAGGAAGCAGGCCCGCGCGCCCGGCTTGAGGCCGAGCTTTTTGACGAGCGGCGTGTTGGAGTAACCGGCGGGCAAGGGCGAGGTGCAGATGAGCGGGGGGGAGGATTCGGGTTACGCCACCCTTCCACGCGCATCGACCGGCAGCGTTTCAACCACGTCATTGCCATCGACGAGGTAGAGCGTCTCCTGTGTGTTGACGGCGGTGCAGGCGTGGTTGGGCACGATGCGCAGCCTGGCCCCTACTTCCGGCGCCTCGTCGCCCGCGATCTCCACCCAGGCGTGCTCTTCGGAGAGGCCGGTAATCCGGGCGCCGGGGAAGGGCCGCAGGGTCGCGGCGTCTGCGAGGAGGATGCCGTAGCCGTCGGTGCGGTAGCCGGTGTCCGAGGTGAGGACTTTCTTTCCGGCGTCGAGGTAGAGACGGGTAATGCCGTCGGCGGGGCGGCGGCTGATGACGGTGGCGAGGGCAGTGAGCGCGCAGTCGGCGAGCGCGCACGACCCGAGGTTCACCTGCATGGCGTCGTAGAAGACGTAGTTGCCGGGGCGGATCTCGGTGACGGTAAAGCCGGCGTGCGTGCCGTTCTCGAAGTGCGTCATCGACGGGGTGGAGCCGAGGCTGATCTCGAAGTCGCCCGGTGCGGCGGTGCCGGCCTCGCTCAGCGCAGCGGCCAGGTGCAGGAGGGCGTCGCGGGTTTCGGCGGCTACACGGCGGAGGGCCTGCGCCGCATCCTCGCCATCCTTCGGTCCGTGGTAGGCCTGCCCTTCATGCGTCAGCAGCCCCGCGAGCCGTAGCCCCGGCAGCCCTGCCACAAAAGCGGCAAACGCGACGCTCGCCGGATCACCCGCCGGCACGCCGCAACGCCCGTGGCCCACGTCCACCTCCACCAGCACCTCGGCCCGTCGTCCGTGGCTTTCGTAAAAATTGGACGCCGCCCGCGCGCCTTCGGCGGTATCGACACAGAACGAAATCCGCGCCCGGTCCATCAGTTGGAGCAGCCGCGCGTGTTTGTCGTGCCCGACGACGGCGTAGGCCAGCCGCACGTCCTCGAAGCCCGCCGCGACGAACACCTCCGCCTCACCCCCCTTCGCCACGGTGAGGCCGCGCGCGCCCAAGGCTGCCTGCCGCCGCGCCAGGGCGATGCTCTTGTGCGTCTTGGTATGCGGGCGGAGCGCCACACCCTGCGCGTCGGCCCGCTCCTGCATCCGCCGCAGGTTGCGTTCGAGATGCGACCGTTCGACGAGCAGGCAGGGGGTAGACAGGTCGCTGAGGGTCATTGGGAGCCGGGAAATGGACGAACGGAAGAAGGGAGGAAACTAACGCATCGTAAGAAGGCTGAGGCTAAAAATCTCGTCGATTCCTCGATTCTTCGGCTCTTCGATTCAATCTCCGACTCCCCGACTCCCCGACTCCCCGACTCCCCGACTCACGCTCGGATCTGCCCGTCGCCCAGGCCGATCCATTTGTAGGTCGTCAGCGCCTCCAGCCCCATCGGGCCGCGCGCGTGCAGCTTCTGCGTGCTGACGGCCACCTCGGCGCCCAGGCCGAACTGCCCGCCATCGGTGAAGCGGGTGCTGGCGTTGACGTAGACGGCGGCGGAATCGACCTCGTTGACGAAGCGCTCGGCATTCCCTTCGTCGCTCGTGAGGATGCTGTCCGAGTGCTCGGTGCTGTGCTGCTGGATGTGGGCGATGGCTTCGTCCAGGTCCTCGACGATCTTCACCCCCAGGATGAGCGACAGCCACTCCCGGTCGAAGTCGTCCGGCCCGGCCTCGGTCGCGCTGACGCCGTCGGCAGGGAGATGGGCGAGGGCCCTGGGCGTGGCGCGCAGTTCGACGCCGAGGGGCACCAGCCGCGCCGCCACTTCGGGCAGGAACGACGGCGCCACGGCGCGGTGGACGAGGAGCGTGTCGAGGGCGTTGCAGACGCTCGGGCGCTGCACCTTGGCATTTTCGACGATGTCCACCGCCCGCGCCAGGTCGGCGCTCTCATCGACGAAGACGTGGCAGATGCCGATGCCGCCGGTGATGACGGGGATGGTGCTCTGCTCTTTGCAGAGCCGGTGCAGCCCCGCCCCGCCGCGTGGCACGATCATGTCCACGTACCGATCCAGCCGCAGCAGCCCGGCGACGAGCGCCCGGTCGGGGTCGTCGATGTACTGGACGGCGGCGGGCGGCAGGCCGCTGCCTTCGAGCGCCGACTGGATGACGGCGGCGAGGGCGATGTTGCTGCGGAGCGTCTCTTTACCCCCACGCAGAATCGCCGCGTTGCCCGTCTTCAGGCAGAGCGTGGCGATGTCGATGGTGACGTTGGGGCGCGCCTCGTAAATGACACCGACGACGCCGAGGGGCGTGCGCCGCTTGATGAGCCGGAGGCCGTTGGGCAGGACGCGGTTCTCCATCTCCGCGCCCACCGGGTCGGGCAGGTCGGCCACGCGGCGCGCATCGGCGGCGAGGGCGGCGAGGCGTTTTTCGGTCAGCAGCAGGCGGTCCTGGAGGGCTTCGCTGAGGCCGTTGTCGCGGGCCTCCGCCACGTCGAGCGCGTTCGCTGCCAGCATCTCGTCGGCGCGGGCTTCGAGGGCGTCGGCGATGGCGAGGAGGGCGGCGTTCTTCTGCGCCGTCGTCAGGATCGCCAGCTTGCGGCTTGCGGCCTTGGCGGCGCGCCCCATCTGTTCGAGGTCAACCGTTGTCGTCATTTCCATAGCTTCTCATGTATGAGAGCAGGCAAAAGGCAGAAAATTGATGATAAAATGAGACGAATCCAGCACATAAACCTCACTGAACTCTCGACAACTAACGATGG
>JAHEMB010000613.1 GCA_024643915.1 Rhodothermaceae bacterium
CATCACTTCCTCGGGGAGCGTCCCTGGCCCGGCGGAGAAATTGTGCAGACGCTCGGCGTGGGCCGTTGGCGTCTCTTCTTGATAGGCGACAGGTTGCATCATGGCAGTTTAGTGGTTTTTCATTCGGATGAGGAAAGCGCGGAGTGTGGGCATAAAGGGGGGGGTGGCCTCCCTCACATTTCACGCATCACGTTTCATTCTAAAGGAAGCAGGGAGACGGCCAGCACGTCCTCGTGGGCGCCGATGCACTCGACGACCGCGTCGCTCGGATCGCCATCGAAGCGGAGGCGGGCGCAGGCGGCTTTGGCGCCTTCGAAGATCAGGTTCTCCATCTCCTGCACGTTCCAGCCGGCCTTGCGCACCTCGTCCAAAACGGCGGCGAGGACGCCCACCTTGTCGAGGTGGCGGACGGTGAGCAGGTGCGTGGCGGGCGAGTGCTCGGCGAGGTTGACGCAATGGCGCACCTCACCCGTCTCGGCGTAGGTGTTCACTATGCGCGCGGCCTCGTCGGCGATGGCATCCTGCGCTTGCTCGGTCGAAGCGCCGATGTGGTGGCTGAGGTAGACGTTCGGGTGGCCGGCGAGGGGGTGCTGGAACGGGCCTTCCTTCTGCGCCGGCTCGTCGCTCATCACGTCCAGGGCTGCACGGATGTTTTTCTCGTCCATCGCCCACCGGAGAGCGTCTTCGTCCACCACCGAGCCGCGCGTCGTGTTGAGGAAAAACGCGCCCGGCTTCATCGCCTCGAAGAAAGCGTGGTCGGCGAGGTTTTTCGTGTCGGGTGTGGCCGCCACGTGGAGCGTCACCACGTCGGCCTCGCGCGCCACGGCAAGAGGACTGTCCATGCGCTCGACGCCGTAGGCTTTCGCCTTCGAATCGTCGAGGGAGCGGCTCCAGGCCACGACGCGCATCTCGAAGGCCCTGGCCCGCGCCGCCACCTCCTGCCCGATGTTGCCCATGCCGATGAGGCCGAGCGTGCGCCCCTTCAGCCCCGACGCTTTCGAGTACTTTGCCTTGTTCCACTGCCCCTGCCGCGCGTCGCTCACGTTGTCCGGCAAGGCGCGGTCGAGGGCGAGGATCAGGCCCATCGTCAGCTCGGCCACGGCGGTGGAGTTCTTGCCGGGGCAGTTCGCCACGAAGATACCGCGCCCCGAGGCCGCCTCTACGTTGATGTTGTCGTAGCCCGCCCCCGCGCGGACGATCAACTCCAGGTTGGCGGCGGCCTCCATGGCGGCAGCGGGCACCTTCGTCGAGCGCACGATGAGCACCTGCGGCTGCGCCTCGCGGAGCACGTCAAGGAGCGCGTCACCCGTTGCCCTGGGATCGACCACCACCTCGTGCCCCGCCCCTTCGAGTGCGGCGGTGGCCTGGTCGGAAAGTTTATCGGCGATCAGAATTTTCATGGAGTTTGGTTCGTTGTATGCTCCCTTTGGTCATTGTGGTACGCTCCCCGACACACTGAATCGGGGCAGGCTGCTGCGCTCGCTGTTGTCAGTTTTCGGATTCTGATTTAGCCGCTCTCCAGAAGAAAAACAACGGACAACTAACCACGGACCACGGACTAACCAAACAGATGCACCAGCAGGCCGCTGCGAAGTTTCGGCTCGAACCAGGTGGATTTGGGCGGCATGAGCTGGCCCGCGTCCGAGACGTCGATCAGCTCCTCAATGCTCGTCGGGTACATCGAGAGGGCCAGGTCGGCCTTGCCCGCATCCACCAGCCGCTCCAACTCGTCGGTGCCTCGGATGCCGCCGACGAAGTCGATGTTGGGATCGGTGCGGGGATCGCGGATATTGAGGAGGGGTTCGAGCAGGTGCTCGTTGAGGCGGGCCACGTCGAGGCGGGCGGCGGGGCCGTCGCGGCGCGTCTCGGGAAGGCGCAGGCGGTGCCACGCCCCGTCGAGGTAGAGGCCCACGATGCCCTTCTCCGAGGGCGATTTCTCGCTGACGTTTTTCTCCAGGTCGAACTGATCGTCGAGGAGCTTCAGGAAGTCGTCCTTCGCGAGGGGCAGATGGCGGATGATGCGGTTGTAGGCCATCACCCGCATCTCCTCCATCGGGAAGAGGACGGCCGGAAAGAAAGCGAACTCGGGCTTGTCGCCGTTCGCACCCGGGCGGAGATTTTCGGCGGCGCGGCTGGCGGCCTTGCAGCGGTGATGCCCGTCGGCCACGTAGAGGCGCGCTACGGCCCCGAAGGCGTCGGCAAGGGCGCCGGGGTCGGCTACTTTCCAGATGGTGTGGCGGATGCTGTCGGCGGCCTCGAAGTCGTAGAGCGGGGCGGTGCCGGTTGTCTGCTGCACGAGGCGGTCCACCGCGTCGTCGTTGCGGTAGGTGAGCATGACGGGCTCGGCGTGGGCTTGCTGGGTGAGGATGTGTTTGGTGCGGTCATCCTCTTTTGCCGGGCGCGTCTTCTCGTGCTTCAGGATCGTGTCGTCGTCGTACTCGGCCACAGCCACGCAGCCGAAGATGCCGGTTTGCGCCCGCCCGTCCATCACGAGGCGATAGACGTAGAGCGATGGCGCCGCCTCGTGCAGGCTCACTTCGCTCGCCGCATACTTTTTCAGGTTCTCCGCGCCTTTGCGGTAAACGGCTTCGTCGTGCTCGTCGGTTTCCTCCGGCAGGTCGATCTCGGGGCGGATGACGTGGAGGAAGCTCCAGGGCTTGCCCTCGGCAAGCGCGCGGGCCTCCGCCGTGTTGATGACGTCGTACGGGACGCAGGCCACTTCTTCGGCCTTCTCAGGGGCGGGCCGTAGCGCCCGAAAGGGATGCAGCGTTGCCATGCAGGAATTATGTTGATCTGACGAGTTTGGCGCGGGAGTACGCGTTTTTCTAACGTGTCAGTATAAAAAAATATGGGAAGCGCACGGGGGCTGGGAGAAATTGCTACAGGAACTTAACAAAGGGGGAGGGGGCGTAGGGGAAATGATTCGAGGAACCTTCATCACCCACTCTGGATTCTATGTCAAGCACGCGGCGGGATGCCGTTCGCGCGCAGACCAAACATCGCGGGGTGGAGCAGCTGGTAGCTCACCGGGCTCATAACCCGGAGGTCGCGGGTTCGAATCCCGCCCCCGCTACATCGCCTGGCGCCGGTTCCTTTCGAGGGGCCGGCGTCTTGCATTTACCGCGTCCCTTGGTCAGGATTCAGCTCGGCCGGACAGGCCCGAGAGAAAG
>JAHEMB010000614.1:0-710 GCA_024643915.1 Rhodothermaceae bacterium
CAACCTGAAAAAGGGAGGTATACTGCCATGACCAACCTCATCCGTTTCTCCCCCACGAGTGACATGCGCCGCTTGCAGCGCGAGATCGATCAGGTTTTCGACACGTTCTTCCCCACGCGCAACGGCGACAACGGCAGCGAATCCGCCGTCTGGAGCCCGCGCGTCGATCTCTCCGAGACCGACGACCTGTACCTGATCCACCTCGACCTGCCCGGCCTGCGCAAGGAGGACGTCGAGATCAACTTCCAGGACGGCCAGCTCACCGTCAGCGGCGAGCGCAGGCTGGAGGAAACCGAGGAGCAGCACAAGTACGTCCGCGTCGAGCGCTCCTATGGGAAGTTCTTCCGCTCCTTCACCCTGCCAAAGCTGGTCAACGCCGACAAGATCCAGGCGACCTTTGAGCACGGCGAGTTGACGATCCGTGTGCCCAAAGCGGAGGAAAGCAAGCCGCGCCGCATCGAAGTCTCGTAAGGCGTTGCTGTTTTCTGAACCATGCTAGGCCCCGACCGCAGTAGAGCGTGTCGGGGTTTTTCTTTATGTACAGGCGGACGCCGACTCTCTCACATTTCCGCTTCTTCACGCTCGTCCTCGACGGGAAGTGTGAGCGTAAAGGTGCTCCCGGCGCCCGGTTCGCTCTCCACGGTCAGGTCGCCGCCGTGGGCGCGGGCGATGGCGCGGCTGATGGGCAGGCCCAGCCCGGTGCCGTCGGT
>JAHEMB010000614.1:720-3170 GCA_024643915.1 Rhodothermaceae bacterium
GAGGAAACCGAGGAGCAGCACAAGTACGTCCGCGTCGAGCGCTCCTATGGGAAGTTCTTCCGCTCCTTCACCCTGCCGAAGCTTGTCAATGCCGACAAGATCCAGGCGACCTTTGAGCACGGCGAGCTGACGATCCGCGTGCCGAAAGCGGAGGAAAGCAAGCCGCGCCGCATCGAGGTCTCGTAAGGCGCTTTTGCCTTATGAACTATACCAGGCCCCGGCCGCGCTCTCGCGGTCGGGGTTTTTCTTTATGCGGGGGGGACACTCGCCGGCTCATGATTCCGCATTCTCGCGCTCGGCCCCGCTCGGAAGCGTAAGCGTAAAGGTGCTCCCGGAGCCCGGCGCGCTCTCTACGGTCAGGTCGCCGCCGTGGGCGCGGGCGATGGCGCGGCTGATGGGCAGCCCCAGCCCGGTGCCGGCGGTGGTCCTCGTGCGCGCCTCGCCGCCGCGATAATAACGCTCGAAGATCAAGTCACGTACGGCAGGGGCAAGGCCCCCGCCAGTGTCTCGCACCTGAAGGTAAACGTCATTCTCCACGACGCGGGCCCTCAGGGACACGCGGCCTCCCGCCGGGGTGTGGCGGCAGGCGTTGGCCAGCAGATTGTCGAGGGCGCGCAGCAATCGCACCCCATCGCCCTGGAGGAGCGGGAGCGTCTCCGGCAGGTCTAGGTCGAAAGCGATGCCGGCTCGCTCGAAAGCAGCCTGATGGCCGCGAGCGGCATCGGTTAGCAATTCTTTAAGGGGGATCGGCTCGCGGCGCAGGGCCGGGCGGGCAGCATCGAGCAGGCTCAGTTCGAAAAGGTCGGCGACGAGGCGGCTGAGATAGTGGCCCTGCCGCGCTGCCGCTTCGAGGGCGTTGGCAGCCTCCCCGTCGCGGCCAGCGCCGAGGTGCCGCGAGGCTTCTTCTGCGTAGCCGAGGAGCGCTGCGAGCGGGGTACGGAGATCGTGCCCCACGTTGGCGATGAGTTCGCGGCGCTGCTGGTCGGTGGCCCGAAGCGCCGCCACGCTCTGCTCCACCTCCTCAGCCATCTGGTTGATTGCCGAGGCCAGCCGGCCCAGCTCGTCCCGGCTGTCCGGCGCAAGGCGGCCCGCGTAATCGCCCCCACCGATGCGCTCGACCTGCCGCGTCATGCTGCGCAGAGGGCGCACAAGACGCCAAGTGAGGAAGGCTCCCAGCCCCAGAGCCACCAGCCCCGCTAACCCTGCCACCACGATGAGGGCGCGGATGAAGGCATCGCGCGTGCCGGCCAATTCGCGGGCGAGTGAGGCCCGCATCGGCTGCACCAGCAGCCCGCCGACCAACAGCCCGCCGGCATCATAAACAGGCGCTATGCCCCAGCTGGCCCCTGCGCCGTCGCTGAGCCGCACGACCACCTCGCCAATTTCGAGCACGGAAGCCACATCAGCAGGCAGCTTGAGGTCTTCCGATAGGCTGGAAACGGGCTGGTCAAAAAAAGCCGGCGCAGGGAGAAGGGTATCGAGCACGGCGCCTTCCGCGGAGAGAAGAAACACAGGGTCCGGAAAGCGAGCGGCTAGATCAAGGCGGAGCGATTCGGGGAGATCGCGCAGCCCATCGAGAAGCACCGTCCGCTGCTCCACCTCCACCGCCACCGCGTCGAGGCGTTGCGCGAGGCTGTTGGCGACGAGATCGAGGCTGCGGTGGTAGGCGAACCACGCACTCAGCCCCACCGCCAGCAGCACCGTCGCCACCTGCACCCCGCCGAGCAGGAGGATCACCTTCCAGAAAATCGTGCGCGAAAACCCGAAGGGCGCGGCACGAGCGGTCGATGTGGAGGACGCCTCGCTCATACCCTTCCCGGCCCCCTCATTCGCCACTTGCCTGAAACTTGTACCCGACGCCCCAGACGGTGCGGATGAAGCGCGGGTTGCCGGGATCTTCCTCGATCTTGGCCCGGAGACGCTGCACGTGGCTATCCACCGTGCGGTCGTAGCCTTCGTACTGGATGTCCCACACGCGGTCGAGGAGCTGGGTGCGGGTGAACGGTCGGTCCGGGTGGCGGCCGAGGAATACGAGCAGGTCGAACTCGCGGACGGTCAAGTGCACGGGCTCTTCGCCGCGCCGCACTTCGCGGCGGACTGGATCGACGAGCAGCCCCTCGAAGACGAGCGGGGCCTCGGCATTCTCGTCCCCAGCGCTCTGCTCTTCGGTGAGGCGAAGGCGACGGAGGGCGGCCCGCACCCGCGCCACGAGCTCCTGGAGGCTGAACGGCTTGGTCACGTAATCGTCCGCCCCCACTTCAAGCCCCACCACCCGATCCACCTCGCCCGAACGGGCCGTCAGCATGAGGATGTAGAGGAGCGGATGTGTTGTCCTCAACCGCCGGCATACCTCCAGCCCGTCCATTTCGGGCAGCATCACATCCAGGATGACGAGATCCGGCACGCGCTCGGCCACACGTTCCAGGGCGACCGGGCCGGTAGCGGCCTCC
>JAHEMB010000035.1 GCA_024643915.1 Rhodothermaceae bacterium
GGCGATTTCCGGCTCTTTTCTCGGCCTGACGAGCCCTGTGCAGGCGGCTGGCCTCTTCGAAGGGGCGCCTGGCGATCGGGGTTCACCGCTTTTCTCACTCGACGTCGCATTAATGCCGGGCTCACGAAGCGGCGCTTTTCTCCCTGGGGCAAACACTTTCTCCCTCTCGCCTGAACAGATCGCAGCGGTGCGCGAAGGCCGCCTCTTCGTTCGGCTTAGCTCGGCGCTTTTTCCCGAAGGCGAATTGCGTGGGCAGGTGCTGCCGGGCCTCAACGCTGCCCCTTCACCCATCGCAGCGCTGACGCCTGGCGAAAATACAATGATCGATCTGCAGGGCGATCCTTCGCAGGTCCTCCGCTTCGCCTGGTCTCCTTCAACCGACCCAAACGGCAACCTCGTCCATCACACGTGGCAACTGGCCGGCGATTCACAGTTTCTGAGCCTGGTGGCACAGCGAGCCACAGGGAACGCAACGAGCTTCGACTTGACCTACGGTGAGTTGGACGCCCTCCTGGCGGAGGCCGGCTTGCCTGAGAATCAGTCGCTCACGCTGTACCATCGCGTCCTCGCCTCCGACGGAAGCCGCAGCACGCCTGGGGCTGCCGCTGCCCTTTTGCTCGATCGCGGCGACGTCAGCTTCCCCCGGCAGTTCGTCGTGCGCCCCAACTATCCCAATCCTTTCGCTGCTACGACGACCCTAGCTTTCGACTTGCCGGAGGAAGCCGAGGTGCGAGTGCAAGTCTACGATGTGGTCGGGCGCGAGGTGCTCACGACAGCCTCTCGCACGATGGAGCCGGGGCGCGAACGGCGCTTCGCCCTCGATGCTACCGGACTCGCTTCGGGCACCTACCTCTACCGCATCACCGCCCGCACCGCCGCGCAGACGTTCGTTGAAACGGGGATGATGCTGCTGGTGAAGTGAGCATTTTGCTACTTCGCTCCGCGCCCTGAACCGCAGGCGGCGCATTGTCGTTGCACCGGCGCTGAACACGTCCGTACACACCTAACGCGCCGCCCCCATCGAAGCCGCTGCTCTCGACCCCTCTCTCCTGACGCCAACAAAGGCAGAGATTGACCTGACGCGTCTCCGCCACAACGTTGCGGTGTTGCGCCGCCATGCTGGCCAAGCGGCGCTCCTCGGTGTCGTCAAGGCGAATGCCTACGGCCACGGCGCCCTCGCGGTGACACGCACCCTCCAAAACCTCAACGTGCGGCGGTTTGCCGTGGCGACCGTGCCGGAGGGGATCTACCTGCGCGAAAACGGGATCGAAGATCCCGTCCTTGTCTTCGCTTCTCCGCTACCGCCGTTCCTCGCCGCCTACGCTCGCTACGACCTCGGCGTAACTGTTTCCTCCCGCGACGTAGCAGAGGCGGTCGCCGTTACGGCACGACACGAGGGGCCACTGCGGGTGCACGTGAAGGTCGATACGGGGATGCACCGCATTGGCATCGCGCCAGAAGAGGCGGAGGCCGTCACGCGCCTGTTGGAGCGGGCGCCCGGCATTGAACTGACCGGCCTCTGGACTCACTTTGCCACCGCAGACGAGGATGACCCCTTTTTTGCCAAGGTGCAGATGGATCGTTTTGAGGCCGTGGTAAAGGCCGTAGGCGACGCCTACAGGCATCTTCACGTGGCCAACAGCGGCGCGCTCCTCCAGCTCCCCCGTAGCGTGGCACAGCCGGGCCGCCTGCTCGCCCGAACAGGCATCGCCCTCTATGGGCTGATGGCGGACGAGCGCCTCGCCGCTACAGCGGGTTTGCAACCGCTGATGCGCTTTGCCTCGCGCGTTACCCAGGTGAAGACGATCCAGGCGGGCGAATCCATTTCGTACGGGCGGCGGTGGACGGCCCCCGGCCCACGCCGCATTGCCACAGTAGGCGCCGGTTACGCCGACGGCTACCCGCGGCTGCTAACCAACCGCGCTGAGGTGGGCATCCAGGGCCACCGCTACCCTGTGGCCGGCACCGTTTGCATGGACATGTTCATGGTCGATCTCGGCCCTCCCGAGGGGCCGGGGTACTACGTTGAAGCCGGCGAAGAGGTGACCCTATGGGGAGAAGGTGGGCCTTCCGCCTTCGACGTGGCGCGGTGGGCCGAAACGATTCCGTACGAGATCTGCTGCGGCGTGGCCACCCGCGTGCCCCGCTTTTATCGCACACGCGATTCAGGGTGATGGCAGCGCCCTCTGAGTACTGATCCAGCCGCCCCGGGGCATTCGTCAACAGATAGTAACGATTGAACAAAAATCAGCCAGAGAATGAGGGAAGAGATTGTGTGAAGACCGTTCCGAAGAAACGTATATTGAGCGGTTGGAATACACGCACGCGACGACGCCCCACCCACCAAGATGACATCACCCAATGGCGAAAACTTCAGATCCTGCCGATATCAACGTGCTCGTAGTCGACGACGAAGAAGATGTCGTCGAAATTGTCAGCCATTTCCTGAGCCAGGAAGGCTACCACGTCGAAAAGGCGTATGACGGAGAAGAGGCCCTCAACAAAGCCTCCCAGGAGATCGACTTGATCGTGCTGGACATCATGCTGCCGGGGCTGTCCGGCTACGAGGTGTGCGAACGCCTCCGCTCCCGTGCCGAAACCGAGACGATTCCCATCATCTTCCTGAGCGCCAAGATCGAGGAGGAAGACCAGGTGAAGGGCCTCATGATAGGCGCCGACGACTACCTGACCAAGCCCGTCTCGCCCCAAGTGGTGGTAGCCCATGTGAAGGCGGTCCTGCGCCGAAGCGGCATCGAAGAGAGCCGGATCATTCAGGTGAACGACCTGACGATCTACGAAGACGAGTATCGCGCCGTCCTCGACGGCAAGGATCTCGGGCTGACCCTCACCGAGTTCGAGTTGCTCCGCTATCTCGTTCGCCATCCGCGCAAAGCCTTCACGCGCCAGCAACTGCTGGAGACGATCTGGAAAGACGCCATGATGGTGACCGAGCGCACCGTCGATGCGCACATCAAGAACCTTCGGGAAAAGCTGGGCGACTTCGCGCGGCACATCCAGACCGTACGCGGTGTCGGCTACCGCTTCGTCGAGGACCCATCCGAATAGGTATGGACATGTGGGCGTTTGAACGTATGGACGATTTCTCTCCCTGGCGCTCCGTCTATACGTCCACACTTTCAGAAGCTGTGTGGTAACTAGGTTGGCAGGCGAGTCTGCGTGATTTTCGAGCGCAGCGGCATCCGATTTTGACGGTCGTACCGGTTGTACGGGCCGAAAAACTGGAGGCGAAGCCGAAGGGCATCGGGCGGCGATGAGCCAAAAGCGCCCGTCGCAGCCGCAGATCGAGTTCCCAAGCAGATTCTCATACGTTCAAACCCGAAGCGATGGCCTGGCTGAAACGCATCGGCTCCTGGATTCTGCCCCGCCGTGCCTCTACGCAGACGTGGATGTTTCTCACGTTCTCGCTTTTTGTGGGCATGGCGGTAGTGGTGGTGGGGCTGTACGTGGCCTTCGTGTTGCGCGGGCAGATCCGCACGGGCACGCGCCAAGCCCTCGTGCAGCAGGCTGAGCGCGCCGCCTCCCTCTTCGAACGTGCCGCCTCAGACGACGACCGCCTCAACGTCATCCGCGACATCACCCGCCTGACGGATCTTCGCGTGACCATCGTCGCAGATTCGCTCGTCTGGACGACCGAAGGTGCCCGTCCCGTGGCAGAGGACACCCTACTCACCGCCTCCCTGATGCAAGTGGGGCCGGGCCGCCGCATCCATTTCTCCGAGCAGCTGGTGCGCGACAGGCGCAACCTGCTCTTCGTGAGCCTTTACCGGCCCTTCTCCGGCATCGTGATCCGCATCGGGCAGCCGGAGCCGATCCTGTTCGCACTCATCGAACGGATGCAGGCCACGCTCCTCGTCGGCATGGTGATGGCCCTCCTCCTCGCCCTCATCGGTAGCTGGGTGGCCTCGGCTCAGGTGACACGCTCGCTCAAGTCCATACGCAACAGCGCGCGCTCCATCAGCGAAGGCGAGTTCCACGAGAAGATCGGCGTGGAGTCGCGGGCGGCGGAGTTTCACGATCTGGCGAGGAGCCTCAACCGGATGTCGGAGGCGTTCAAGGCGCAGATAGAGGAGCACGAGCGGATGGCGCAGATCCAAAACGAGTTCATCGGCAATGTCTCGCACGAGGTCCGCAATCCCATCTTTGCCATCAGCGGCTATCTCGAGGCGCTCGGTAGCCCCAGCCTCACGCCCGAGATGCGCACGCGGTATTCCGAAAAGGGCCTCAATAACCTCGAACGCCTCCAGAATCTCTTCAACGACCTGATCGAGATCGCCCGCCTCGAATACCGCGAGGACCTCATCCGTGCAAGCGTGTTTGACCTGGAGGAACTCGTTGAGGAAGTGTCGGAAATGCTGCGCCCCAAGGCTGTCGCCAAAGGCATCAACTTGGAGGTGGAGAACCCGCACTTGAACGTGGAAGCGGACCGGAGCCGACTGCGGCAGGTGCTCATCAACCTTATCGACAACGCCATCGCCTACAGTGATAGTGGGACGGTGCGCTGCCGCTTTCGCCGCCGCCTGGGCAAGGTCCGAATCGAGGTGGTCGATTCGGGCAAGGGCATCGGTGAGGACCATCTCGATCGCATCTTCGAGCGCTTTTACCGGGTGGACCCGGATCGCTCACGCAAGAGCGGCGGCACCGGCCTGGGCCTGAGCATTGTCAAGCAAATCCTGCAGGCCCACGGCGAAGTGATTCACGTCGAAAGCACAATGGGCCGCGGCACACGGTTCTGGTTCGAGTTGCCCTACGCCGGCAAGGCCGAGCCCGTCGAGGCTGAGCCCGTCGAGGCCGGGCCGGAGCACATTTAGCACGAACGCCCTGCACGCAGTAGCCAGGGCGTGAGGCAAAATTTCGCGGAACGCAACTCCGTAACTTTGCATTCCAAGTCTAGGACGGGAGCAGAAGCGTCGGCCGCCACGTCGCTCGCCCCGAAGGCGCTCTGCCTTGCCGGGACCCGTCTTTTTTCAATGGTACGATGATCCGTTTCGCCCGGCCCCCAGCGGTCGATAAACAATATAGCAGTTATGGCCAAGAAAACGCGTAGTGCGCCCAAGCCCCGAGAGGAAGCGCTTCCAGTTACTGAAATCGCTGCGGAGATTGAAACACAGGGTAATGGCCACGCCTCTTCCCTTGCACCACCCATCGATTACGTAGGCGACTTCGACCTCGTGCCCGTTACCGCCGCCGACTTCGAGGAGGAGACGTTGCTGCGGGTCTACCGCACGATGCTCCTCTCTCGCCGCCTTGACGAGAAGATGCTGACCCTCCTGAAGCAAGGCAAGGGTTTCTTCCACATCGGGTGTGCGGGGCATGAAGCTGCGCAGGCCGCCATTGGCCTCCTTTCCCAGCCCGGCCATGACTGGTTCGCGCTTTATTACCGCGACCTCAGCATGGCCCTCTCGCTCGGCATGACGGCCCGCGAAACCATGCTTGCCCACCTCGCCAAAGCCGACGACCCTAACTCCGGCGGACGGCAGATGTCGGAGCATTACGGCCTACGCGACAAACACATCATTACCACCTCGTCCTCCGTCGGCGCCCAGTTTTTGCCGGGCCTGGGCATGGCCATGGGCATTCAGCGGCGGGGCGAAGATGCCTACGCCTACGTCTCGTGCGGCGAGGGCGCCACCAGCCAGGGCGCTTTCCACGAAGCCCTGAACTGGGCCGCGCGCATCAAAGCGCCAACGCTCTTTTTCGTCCAGGACAACAAGTACGCCATCTCTGTCCCTGTCGAAGATCAGACGGCAGGCGGCACGCCGTACAAACTGGCCGCCGGTTACGAGGGCCTACGCCGCGCCCGATTCGATGGCACCGACTTCTTCAAGGTCTACGCCGTCGCCAAAGCCGCCATAGAGCATATGCGCAACGGCGACGGGCCTGTTTGCCTCGTGGCGGACGTCGTCCGGCTCCTTCCGCACTCCTCTTCGGACAACCACGCCAAATATCGCTCGCCCGAGGAACTGCAAAAAGATCAGCAGGTCGATCCCATCTCGCGCCTCGAAGTGGCGCTTGTGGAGGCAGGGGTGCTGAACGAGGACAAGATCGAGCAACTTCGCAAGGAGATCCGCAAAGAAGTCGATGAGGCCGCCCGCTGGGCCGATCAGCAGCCCGACCCCGATCCCGAGACGGCCACGCGCCACGTGTATTTCGAGGGGGATCTGGGGCTGGACTTCGAGGCGACGGAGCCAACAGGCGAGCCCATTGTGCTGGTGGACGCCATCAACCACGCGCTCCAGGAAGAGATGGAGCTGAACGAACGCATCGTCGTCTACGGCGAAGACGTGGCGGGCGGCAAGGGAGGCGTTTTTACTGCCACGCGTGAGTTGACGGATCGCTTCGGGCGGGACCGTTGCTTCAATTCCCCGCTCGCCGAGGATTCGATCATCGGCACGGCGGTGGGCCTGGCGGCCTCCGGTTTCAAGCCCGTCGTCGAGATTCAGTTTGCCGATTACATCTGGCCCGCACTGCAACAGCTCCGCAACCAGGTGGCCTCGTTCCGCTACCGCTCCAACGACGCGTGGAGCTGCCCGATGGTCATTCGCGTGCCGTCCGGCGGTTACATCCACGGCGGGCTGTGCCATTCGCAGAACATTGAGGCCTTCTTCGGGCACATGCCGGGTTTCCTGATTGCCTTTCCCTCCACTGCTGCCGACGCCAAGGGGCTGTTGAAGACGGCCATCCGCATGGAGGACCCCGTCATCTTCCTCGAGCACAAGGCGCTCTATCGCGCCGCCGCCGCCCGCTCGCCTGAGCCCGACGCCGACTATTTCCTCCCTTTCGGCAAGGCCCGCACCGTTCGCGAAGGCACGGACATCTCTGTGATCACCTACGGCATGATGGTGCACATGGCGACGAAGGTGGCGCGCGAACTCGAGAAGGAAGGCGTCTCGGTCGAGATCATCGACCTGCGCACCATCGTGCCTCTCGACGCGGACGCCATCCTCGCCTCGGTGAAAAAGACGAACCGCGCCCTCGTGCTCTACGAGGACCACGAGTTCGCCGGCTTCGGCGCCGAGATCAGCGCGCAAATCGCCCAGCACGCCTTTGAGTACCTCGATGCACCGGTGCACCGCGTGGCGGGTGCCTTCTCCCCCATCCCCTTCGCCGACCCGCTCGAAAAAGCCGTGCTGCCGCAGGAGGACGACATCCGCGAAGGCATCCGCCACGTGCTCGCGTACTGAGCCGCGTCGTTAGATCAGCCCCAGCGCCCGGTCGAGATCTTCGAGCAGGTCGTCGCCGTCCTCCACGCCTACGGAGAGGCGGATGAGGGAGTCGTCGAGGCCTGTGCGGTGACGCTCCTCGGCGGGCACAGAGGCATGCGTCATCGAAGCCGGGTGCTCGATCAGGCTCTCCACCCCCCCCAGGCTCTCGGCGAGGGCGAAGACTTCAGTACCGGTCAGCACGCGGTGCGCTTTCTCCATGTCGTCGTCCGCGAGGGAAAACGAGATCATCCCACCGAAATCGCTCATTTGCTTTTTAGCGATCGCGTGGCCGGGGTCGGAGGCCAGTCCGGGATAGCGAACGCGGCCCACCTTCGGATGCGCTTCGAGGAAGTCGGCGAGGCGGCGGGCGTTTTCGCAATGCCGGGCCATGCGCAGGTGCAGCGTTTTAGTGCCGCGCATCGCGAGGAAACAGTCCATCGGGCCGGGGGCGGCGCCGGTGCTTTTGATCTGGAAGCGCAGCCTCTCCTCCCAGGCATCGCTGTTCGTGCAGACCGCGCCGAGGATCAGGTCGGAGTGGCCACCGATGTATTTGGTAGCCGAATGCATCACGAGATCGGCACCTAATTCGAGAGGCCGCTGCAGAAACGGGGTGGCGAAAGTGTTGTCCACGGCCACGTCCGCCCCCACCGTCTTAGCCAGATCCACCACGGCGCGTAGGTCGATGATGCGAATGAGCGGGTTCGTCGGCGTCTCAACCCAGATGAGCTTTGTTTCTTTCGTGAGGGCCTGCTCGACCTGCGCCAAATCGGTCATATCGACAAGGGAGAAGCGCAGGCCGAAGGGCTCGAAAACCTGTTTGAAGAGGCGGATGGTGCCGCCGTACAGATCGTTGTTGGCGAGGACGTGGTCGCCGGGCCGAAGCCCTTTCAGTATGGCGTCGATGCTAGCCATGCCGGAGGAGAAGCACAGGCCGTGCGCCGCCCCTTCGAGCGCGGCGAGATTGCCTTCGAGAGCCGTACGCGTGGGATTGCCGGCTCTTGAGTAGTCGTAGCCCTTATGCTCGTTCGGCGCCGACTGCACGAAGGTCGATGTCTGGTAGATGGGCGTCATGATGGCGCCCGTGGCCGGGTCGGGCCGCTGCCCTGCGTGGACGGCGAGCGTCCCGAAACGGAGGTGCGGCGCTTCCTGGCCGTTGCTAGCGGTTTGCTGATGGATGTCCTGCTGCTCGATCATGGGGGGTGTTTGGAATCTGTAAAGAAAGAAACCCGAGCCCCTCTGTGGAGGCTCGGGCCGTTTCGTTTCTGGCGAAGCCTTGCAGGGGCGTGAAGATCAATTCAGGTCGTAGCCGGCACATTCGGAGATGGACTCCGCCTTGTCCTGCTGGCCCGTCTGCACATAGGCGGAGAAGAGCGCCTGGCAGATGCCGCCTACCTCTCCCCCTTCGGCTTCGGCCAGGATTTTGGCCTTCTCAAGCGGCCCGACGGCCTGCTGGAAGAGGGAACGCCGCCGCTCGGCAAGCTGCTCCATCTCCTGCTCCATCTTCTGCACGTCAGCGGCGGCCATCGAGGCTTTCTCCGCGCGCAGCTTGTCGTCAAGCTCGGTCAAGCGCTCGTTGGCATCGACGGCTTTATTGACGTACGCGGCGCCCAGGTTGTACTGCGCATTGGCGTAGTCGGGGTCGACGCGGACGGCCTGTTCGAGTTGTTCGATGGCGCCGTCATAATCCTCCATCTCAAGCAAGAGGGAGCCGTAGTTATAGCGGTAAAGCTTGTTGTCCGGTTCGCGCGCCACGGCGTCTTTGTAGCGGTCCAGCGCCCGGTCGCTCATCCCGGCGGCGTTGTAAGCGTTGAGAAGCTGGGACTGCAATTCGACGTTGTCCGGATACTTTTGCGCGGCTTGCTCCAAAACCTCCACCGCATCGGTGCCCCGGTCGAAAGAGGCGTAGAGGCTGCCAAGCATGATGTAGGTGTCGGCATCGTCCTCGCCTTTGTCAATCGCCATTTCAAGCGGCTCGATAGCCGGCTCCATCTGACCGCCCCGCATGAGTGCGAAAGCCTGGTTGACGTAGGGCGCGGAAGAGTCGGGGGCAATGGACGAGGCCAGGCCGAAGTAGCTGGCCGACTCGACAAAGCCTTCCTCGCTCTCGGCATTCGCCGCGCGGTTGAAGGCCTGCACGCCCCGGTTCATCTCTTTCGCATAAGCGAAGTCGATGGCCTGCTTGACCGTAGCATCCATTTCGGGATCGGCGGCGGCGGCGGCGCGGTAGGCCTCAATGGCCTGCTCGACCTGCATAATGTGCTTGTCGCGGTCGGGCGTGGCCTCGGCCTGAGCGAGCAGAATGTCGCCTTTGATGCGGAGGGCCTCGGCGTTCGCCGGGTTTTTCTCGAGCGCCGTGTTGATGTTTTCGAGGGCGCGGTCGTAATCCTTGTTGCGGAGATCGAGCTTGGCGCCTTCGACGTTCGGATCGCTGGAGCAACCGTTGGCGCCCATCAGCACGAGCCCGAACGTGAAAAGGGCCAGCCACAGGGAAAAACGTTTCATCGTCGTATCAAGTGTTTTTGAGAGGGGCAACCGAAAGGGCGGTGGGGAGACGGGGCCTCATGAGAAAGCCCGGTGCCTACAAACTAACACCCCGGTCCTCATCAAACAAGGCTGGATTGCGCCTGTTTCCCGTCTTTTCACTCCTTTCGACGAGGCACAGCCCCGAACGTCGCTGCCGCACCGTCGTATACGAGGCAGCCGTACGTTTCACGCACCGTTTTCCCACCATGTCCTCGCCGACGCTACCTTCCACCAGCACATACGTTTTGCCCAGCCTTCGCGCTTTTCTCGAAGAGATCGTCGATTACGCCGGCCTCTTCCCCCCCGCCGGCCTCTCGCTCGATCACGCGATCCGCAATTTCGCACGGTACCGCACGCAGGAGGAGGAGTGGATGCTCGCCCGCTTCGTTATTCCCGTTGCCCGGCTGATAGATCTTGAAGCGCACGATGATTTGTTTGAGGCAGCGCCCCCCACTCGCTTTTCCGTCCTCGGCACCGGCGGCGATACGCCCGACGCTTTTTTGGCGCATCTGGAGACAGACTTCGAGGCCATCGCCACTTTCCACAAGCGACACGCGGGACAGGTAGCTGCCGACGTGATGGAGGTGCGCCTCCCTGCCGCCTTGCTGATGTCGCCTGCATCCAGCCCGGCGTTCCTGAATAGGGTACAGGAAGCCGTCGAGCAGTCGCCCTTCGACCTGGCTCTTTTCTTCGAAGCGCCCCTCGACAAAGACTTTCGCCGCACCATTCCGGCCGTACTAGAAAACCTGGCAACACACTATGGTGCGCGAGCTTCGGGAACGGCTGTCGGTCTCAAGATGCGGACAGGCGGACTGGAACCCGACGCGTTCCCTTCATCGGAACAGCTGGCCTTCGCGCTCGCCGCTAGCCGAACGGCCGGCGTGCGTTTCAAGGCGACGGCGGGCCTGCACCATCCCGTGCGGCACTTCAACGACGGGGTGAACGCGACGATGCATGGCTTTTTCAACGTCTTCGGCGCCGCTACCCTGGCCTTTGCTCACGACCTCGATGAAGGCACGATCCGTGAGATCCTGGAGGAAGAGGATCCCGCCACCTTCCACTTCACCCCCGACGCTTTCGCCTGGCGCACGCTGGAAGTAGACGCCGCCACCCTGCGCCTTGCCCGCAACGCTTTTGCCATTTCCTTCGGCAGTTGCAGTTTTGAAGAGCCGCTTGAAGACCTGCGCGCCCTCAGTTTGCTCTAGATTTCTCCTCACCCTCAGCCTTCAATCAAGCTAGATGCCTGACGCCACCACCGACGCCGCCCTTCGCACTTTCGTCGAAGTCCCCGCCGATTCTCACTTCCCGATCCAGAATTTGCCCTACGGCGTTTTCGCGCCATACCACGGCGCCGCGCCCCGGGTCGGCGTTGCGATCGGCGAACAGGTGCTCGATCTCTCCGTTTTGGAGGAGAAACGGCTTTTCGAGGACCGCCGCCTGCGGGCGCAGCGCCCGTTCTCGCACGCCTCCCTCAATCCCTTCATGGCCATGGGCCGCGAAGTATGGCGCGCGGCGCGGCAAACGATCAGCTACCTCCTGCGGCACGACACGCCGACCCTCCGCGACGACGAGGCCCTGCGCCGCGAGGCGTTCCACCCGATCAGCGCGGTGCGCCTCCTCCTGCCCGTCGAAATCGGCGACTACACCGACTTTTACTCCTCTAAAGAACACGCCACGAATGTCGGGACGATGTTTCGGGGGGCAGAGAACGCGCTGCAACCGAACTGGCTGCATCTGCCGGTGGGATATCACGGGCGCGCCAGCTCCGTCATCGTCAGCGGCGAGGCGGTGCGCCGCCCCTGCGGACAGGTCAAGCCCGACGACGGCCCGCCCCGCTACGCTGCCAGCCGCCTCCTCGACTTCGAACTGGAGATGGGCTTCTTCGTAGGCCCGGGCAATCCGCTCGGCGAGCCCATCGCCATCGGCGATACGGAAAAACACATCTTCGGCCTCGTGCTCGTCAACGACTGGAGCGCCCGCGACATTCAGAAGTGGGAGTACGTGCCGCTCGGGCCGTTCCTCGGCAAGAGCTTCGCCACGACCATCTCGCCCTGGGTCGTCCCGCTTGACGCTCTTGATCCGTTTCGCTTGGCGGGGCCGGCGCAGGACCCCGAGCCGCTGTCTTACTTGCGGGGAATCGCGCCCTGCGCATATAACGTCCATCTGGAAGTGGGCCTGCAAACACCGCAGCTTGAGGCGCCTCACGTCATATGCCGTTCGAATCTCCGCAACCTCTACTGGAGCATGTGCCAGCAACTTGCCCACCACACTGTGAACGGATGCAACATGCGCCCCGGCGACCTGCTGGCCTCCGGCACCATCAGCGGCCCCACCGAAGACAGCTACGGCAGCCTGCTGGAACTGACGTGGCGCGGCACCAAACCGCTCACTCTGCCCTCCGGCGAGCAGCGCAAATTCATTGAGGACGGCGACCGCGTGGTGATGACGGGCTGGGCCGAGGGCGACGGCTACCGCATCGGCTTCGGCGAGGCAGCGGCCGAGGTGCTACCGGCCCACTGCGATTCATAGGACCGGCGTCCTGTCATTTCACGCCTCCGCGATGGCAGATCGTGGTGCCAGTTTTTCGCACGCGTTGCCATTCTTGCAAGGGCTGCTCTGACGAAGGGAAAGACGATATCTCCATTTCTTGCCTAATTGTCACACTCATCCCGGCTGGCACGGCGGTTGTTGAGATTGCGGGTGGCTACTCGATAGCGCTAACATCAACAACATGCAACCTGAAAAAGGGAGGTATACTGCCATGACCAACCTCATCCGTTTCTCCCCCACGAGTGACATGCGCCGCTTGCAGCGCGAGATCGATCAGGTCTTCGATACGTTCTTCCCCACGCGCAACGGCGACAACGGCAGCGAATCCGCCGTCTGGAGCCCGCGCGTCGATCTCTCCGAGACCGACGACCTGTACCTGATCCACCTACGCCGAACCCGATGACCTTCGCCGTCGTTCCGGACTCGCTCACCCCTTCCTC
>JAHEMB010000615.1 GCA_024643915.1 Rhodothermaceae bacterium
CACGCTCCCCGACGACCTGTCCAAACTGCTGCGGCACCGGGGGGCCGCCCTCGCCATCCCCATCCTGGGCGACAGCGCGCCCATTGGTGTGCTCGTGATGGGGCCGAAGAAACGCCGACGGGCCGTCTACAACCTCGAAGACATGGATATGCTGCGGTCCATCAGCGGCCAGCTTGCCCTGGCGGTGGAACGGCTGCACCTGGTGGAGCGAGAGCGGGAACTGGTGCGTCAGAGCGCCGAGGCCCAGCTCGGCGCCCTGCGGGCGCAGATCAACCCGCACTTCCTTTTCAACGCACTCAACACCATCATCGCCCTCATCGAGGAGCGGCCCGAGGAGGCGGAGGAAACGGTCGAGCACCTCGCCGCCATCTTCCGGCACACGCTTCAGGCGGGCGGGCGGCCCTTCGTGACGCTCGAAGAGGAATTCGCCCTCGTCTCGCATTACCTGAGCATCGAGCAGGCGCGGTTCGGGGAGAAGCTGACGGTGGAGCGCGCCTACGACCCGTCGTTGCGGGCGCACCCCGTCCCGGCCTTCGCCATACAGACGCTCGTCGAAAACGCCGTCAAGCACGGGCTGGCACAGCGGCGCGAGGGCGGCCGCGTCCGGCTTGACGCCCGGCGCACAGCAGACGGTTTCGTAGAGGTCGTCGTCGCTGATACCGGCGTCGGTATCCCCGCCCTCTTCGATGGGGAACAGGACCGGCACACAACAGACGACTTTTTCGGGCTGGGGCTGGGCAATGTAGCCGCACGCCTCGAACGCCTCTATGGGCGGGACGATCTGCTGCGCCTCACGAGCAATGCGGGCGGCACCACCGTGCACTTGCGCCTGCCCCTCCCCGACCGCCCCCTCGGTGCCCTCCGCGATGAAACGGGTGACGGGGCAGGACAAGAAATGATGCCAGAAACGTGATGCGTGAGGGTGCTTGCCGAAATCCTCTCAGCGAAGCGCTCTCACGCATCACGCCTCCGTTCTCTTCACACCTTAGCTACTCTTATCATGCTTCGCGTATTCATCGTCGATGACGAGGCCCCCGCGCGGAAAAGGCTGCGCAAGCTCCTCAAGCCCCTCGAAGACGAGGAGAGGTTGGAGGTGGTCGGCGAGGCCGCCGACGGGCTAAGCACCCTCGAACGCCTCGATCAAGCCGCCGTCGATCTGCTCTTCCTCGACATCCAGATGCCCGAGCTCGACGGCTTCGGCGTGCTCGAACGCCTCGACCCGGCAGACCGGCCCGTCGTCGTTTTCATCACCGCCTACGACGCGTACGCTGTGCGCGCCTTCGAGGCCAACGCCGTCGATTATCTGCTCAAGCCCATCGACCGGGACCGGCTTGGAGAGGCCGTCGCACGGGCTGAGCGCCTCCACCGGCCGGAGCAGCGCAGGCTTAACGACGAACGCCTCGTCCGCCTTCTCGACTGGCTCGACGCGCAAAACGGCGCACCGGCCCCACCCCCCGCCGAGTTCATCCGCCAGATCTCCGTGCCCTACCGCGACCGTATCCTCATCATCCCCGTCGAGCGGCTCGTGACGGCGGAAATCAACGAGGGCATCACCCGGCTTTTCGTCGAGGTGGAGGAGGGGCCAGGGCCCAAGCCGCACGTCCGCCAGCACGTCGTCAGCTACACGCTCGATCAGCTTGAGTCGAACCTCGACCCGGAGGTCTTCATGCGCGTACACCGCTCGGCCATCGTCCGCCTCGACCACATCAAAGAGATGATCCCGTGGTTCAGTGGGCGCTACAAGCTGATGATGACGGGCGGCCACGAGGTCATCGCCAGCCGCGAGCGCTCCAAATTGCTCAAGGATCGAATGCTGCTTTGAAGCACCGTTCCGAAGAAACTTACATTTTCTACTTGCAGCCTTCCTCTCGATGCAATACCATGGCCCCTGGCTTTCCTCTTCTAAGCACTCCAACCTTGATTCACCATGCGCAAAGCTACGACACTCCTTTTTACGCTCTCTCTGCTCTGCTTCGGCAGCACGGCGGCCCAGGACATCGAGTATTCGCTGGAGGTCCCCGTCAGCGACGATTTTGAGGCGCCTTTCACCGTCGGCCTGCATTCCGGTGTCCGTACCGTCTCCGGTCCCCACGACCTCGACGGTGACGGCCTCACCGAAGTTCTCGTGAGTGATTACACGGGCGGCGGGCGTGTTCACGTGGTCGAAAACACAGGCGTCGATGCCTGGGAATGGGTCTACTCCACCCCCGTGCTCGACTCCACGGCGACGACCGGCAACATCCGCGCTATCGCTGCCGGCGACCTCGACGGCGACGGCCTCGGCGAGATTTACTTCCTCTCAGGGGAATCCTTCTTGGATGCCGAAAACTTTCCTCGCGGCCTCTACGTCTTCGAAAACACCGGCACCGACAACGATTACGGCACCGCTCCCGCGGCCGTCTATACTTTCGAAGAAACCCCCGACCGCTGGCGGGCCGAGCAAATGATCGTCCAGGATATCGACGGCGACGGCTTCGACGAGTTGATGTTCGGCAACAACGGCGCCGATAACCGCTTCGACAACTGGTACATCATCGAGGTCGTCGGCGACATCGGCACCGGTTTCGAGGCCTTTACCGAGGTGCGGCTCAGTAGCCGGGGCGCCGAGGATTTTGACCCGGTGGACCGGGGCGGTGGGAGCCCGTACGGCTTCGTGGCCGGCGATTTCGACGGCGACGGCAACACCGACTTCTCGCTCCACTCCTGGAACAACTTCAACTTCACTACGGGCCAGGCGACCGGCGCTGATGCTTTCGTGTTTCCGGAAGATGGTGCAGCCAACGCATTCTTCCGAGGCGCTGAATCCGACCACGTCTCCTTCTTCGGCGGCGTCGTCGTGGATATTGATGGCGACGACAACGACGAGGTGTTCTATCCGCGCCTTCAGGTCGGCGACGTCTCGATCTTGAACTATGACCCGGGCGAGAACACCCTCGAAATCACGCCGGACAACTTCGTCACGGGCGTCATCCCCGAGCTTTCCTCGCTGGGCATTGCAGCCGGTGACATCAACAACAACGGCATGATGGACCTCATCGGCTCCGGTCCTTCCTATACAAACGGACAGTTCGCGGCTGGCGACGACCCCGCATGGATCCGCGTTGCCGAGTTTAACGGAGGGGACCCGGAGGACCCGGCCAATTACACCATGGCGCCCGTGCGCTT
>JAHEMB010000616.1 GCA_024643915.1 Rhodothermaceae bacterium
GGTCGGCGTCTCCATCTGGCTGGCCGACCTCGTCGGCGGCGACGCACAGGATGACGTGATCTTCTTCGACCTGCTCGAAGACGTCGCTTTCATGACGGACGAGGACGGCATCGGCGACAGCAACTTCGGCTCGGACCCGGTGGGCGTGGCCGCCATCGCTTTCCTCGAAACACCCGGCAACAACACCGACCGCATCGACAACGACGGCGATGGCTCCACGGCGGACGACTGCTTGCGCTCGAATGGCGAGTGCAACAGCCCCGTCGTGCCGGTCGCGTTTCTCAGCGGCGAGGACCCGGCCAACGGCATCGACGACAACCTGAACGGCCTCGTGGACGAGAACCAGACGCACGTGCCGTTCGAGGATCAGATAGGCGTCGGCTACGCGGACTTTATCGACAATGACGAGGACGGCGAGCAGGGCGGCCCCGTCGTGACGACACAGATGGTGGCCGAAGCGGCAGGTGACGTGTGGAACCGCTGGCCCGCCGACCCCGCCAACGATCCGGTGCAGCGGGCGGGCGATGGCAGTGTGATCGTTCACTTGATCGGCGTGGATGCCGACGATGAAGGCAAGGCGTTCAAGGACGGGATCGACAATGACGACTCGTGCGTGCAGCCCACCGCCAACTTTCCCTACCTCTCCGAAGCCGGCTCCCCCACGGTGACGCAGGAAATGATAAGCGCGGCAGCAGGTGATCCCTTCGGGCGCGTGAAGGTGCCCGGCACCGATATCATCCTCTACGCCGTCGGCCCTGAGGACCTGGGCAAATGCTACGCCGACGGCATCGACAACGACGAGGACGGCGCGGTGGATGAGGGCATCGACGAGGGCATCGACGAGATGATCGACGAGAGCCGCGCCGACGGCATCGACAACGACGGCGACTGGGACCCGCTCCAGAACGACACTGGCCTCGACGGCACCCCCTTTAACGGCGACCCCGGCGACAGCGACGGCCTGCCCACCACGGGCGCCGGCACGGGCTTCCCGGGGGAGAAGAACATCGACGTGACCGACGTCTCGGAGTCCGACCAAATCGGCATCACCAACGTCCAGCGCACGCCCGCCTTCTCCATCAACTTTGGCACCCAGAGCGACCGGTTCCTCTTCAATACCTACATGATTCCGGGCGCCTTCGACACGGAACAGCCCGAGCCGGGCGACAACGACCTCGTCGTCTCCAGCGGCCTCTTCCCCCTGAAAGCCGGGCAGACGGAGCGCATCTCGCTCGCCATCACCCTCGGCCAGACCATCGACGATGCGCTCGAAGCCCGCGACAACGCCCTCGACGCCTACCAGCAGGATTACCAGTTCGCCCAGGCGCCCGTTACACCCACCGTCACCGCCGTGCCGGGCGACGGGCGTGTGACCCTCTACTGGGATGCCGCCGCCGAGGAATCCAACGACCAGTTCCTCGAAAGCCTCGGCCTGCCCTCGCGCGACTTCGAGGGCTACCGCATCTACCGGGCCACCGACCCGGCCTTTCTCGACCCGCTCATCATCACCGACGGGCGCGGCAACCTCACCTTCCGCAAGCCTATCGCCCAGTTTGACCTCATCGACGGGCTGGGCGGCTTTCACCCGGTGGACGTCAACGGCATCAAGTATTACCTCGGCAACGACCGGCAGGACCCCGGCGAGGCGGCCAACGGCCTCGCCCACGTCTTCGTCGATACGACCGTCACCAACGGCATCCAGTACTTCTACGCCGTGACGGCCTACGACTTCGGCGCCGTTTCGGCCAACATCTCGCCGACCGAGACGCCCATCCGTATCCGGCGCGCTCCCAGCGGAGCGATCGAGACCGGGCCGAACGTGGTGGCCATCACGCCGCAGGCGCCCGTGGCCGGTTTCACCGGCGCCACGCTCGAAAACGTGGATGGCTTCTTGCCACGCATATCCGGCGCCACGACCAGTCGCATCGGCTTCGAGGTGGTCGATCCGCGCGTCTTTGAGAGCGGCACCCGCTATCGCATCGTCTTCGAGGACACGCTCCGGCGGGGCAACCTCTTTGCCCCGGACACGCTCGCGACGAAAAACTTCTCGCTCATCAACCTCGCTACGGGCGACACGCTCCTCGCGCGCTCGCAGGCATACCGGGCAGGGAGTGAGTTTCCCGTGCTGGACGACGCCAACAACCCGCTCGGTTTCCGCCTGCTGTTCTTCTCCGAGCCGCTCGTGGCTGTCAATACCGGCTTGACGGGGTGGAACGATGAGAGCGTCTTCCCGATCTCCCTCGACCCCTACCTCTCGGCGGGCTTCGTGCGCGGGCTGCGCAATCCGGCGGATTACCGGGTAGAGGTTGTCGGGGCGGGGCAGGGGCAGAGCACCGAAATGCAGGTGACGCGCTTCAAGACCCTCCCGTCGCGTCCCACCAACGTCCGGGTGATTCGGGTGGAGCCGGACGGGCAGGGCGGCACGCGCGAGACGGAAGTCGATTATGCCTTCTGGGACCTGACCGGGAGTGACTTCCAGGGCGACCAAGCCACCACCCCCGCCACCTTCAGCGCCGACCCGGCGCGGGGCGAGAGCGACCGCATTATCCTCTTCGAGCCGCAGGCCGGCTCCGGGAGCGGAGAGAAAATCATTACGTGGCAGATCAGCCTCAACTTCACCTTCCGCGACCGGCAGAGCCCGGACCAGGGAGACGTCGCCACCATCGTCACGCGCAAGCCGTTCCTTGGCGCCGACGTGTTCGAGTTCACGGTTACGGGTCCTACCGTGGACACGGCCAACGCGGGCGAGGCGATGGACCGTATCCGTGTGGTGCCCAATCCCTACGTGGCGACCAACACGTTCGAGGCGCAGAACCCGTTCTCTACCGGGCGCGGGCCGCGCGTTATTCGTTTCATCAATCTCCCGCCGCAGTGCACGCTCCGCATTTTCACGGTGGAGGGGCGGCTGGTGCGCGAGTTGCGCCGCAACAGCGGCTCGAACGACGGCCTCTCGGCCTCGGACCTGCTCGACGGCACCATCCCCTGGGACCTCCAGAGCAGCGACGGGCTGACGGTGAGCTACGGCGTTTACCTCTACCATGTCGAAGCCCCCGGCTTCCCCGACAAGACCGGCACTTTCGCCATAATAAAGTGACTTGTGAAACGTGCTGCGTGAGGATGCTAGCCTCAACGCCATTGCAGGGCACCCTCACGCATCACG
>JAHEMB010000617.1 GCA_024643915.1 Rhodothermaceae bacterium
CGGTGGGCACGGGCTTCATCAGTTTCGGCCTGTGGGTGCACCACATGTTCACCACCGGCCTGCCCGGCATCTCCCTCGGCATTTTCTCCGCCGCGTCGGAGGCCGTTGCCATCCCCACGGGCGTGCAGTTCTTCTGCTTCATCGCCACGCTCCTGGCCGGGCGCGTCACGCGCTCCGTGCCCCTGCTCTTCGTCTTTGCGGGGATGGCTACGTTCGTCCTGGGCGGCGTGACGGGCGTGATGGTGGCACTTGTGCCGTTCGACTTGCAGGCGCACGACTCGTTTTTCGTGGTGGCGCACCTCCATTACGTGCTGATGGGCGGCACCATCTTCCCCATCATCGCCGCGTTCTACTATTTCTTCCCCATTGTCACCAGCAAGAAGCTCTCGGAAAAGCTCGGGCGGATCGTTTTCTGGCTGCTCTTTATCGGCTTCAACGTGGCGTTTTTGCCGATGCACCTGACGGGCCTGCGCGGGATGCCGCGCCGCGTCTTCACCTACCCCGCCGACGTCGGTTTTGACGCCCTCAACCTCGTGTCGAGTGTAGGCGCGGCGATCCTCGCGGTGGGCTTCGCGGTTTTCTTGTGGGACCTGCTCCGGCCCAAAGGCAAAGAGCCCTATTCAGAGCGTAACCCGTGGAACGCCGGCACGCTCGAATGGGTGGCGGAGATGCCGGACAAGCCCTGGGGCATTCGGTCCATCCCCGAGATCGATTCGCGCTACCCGCTTTGGGATCAGCCCAACCTCATCCGGGATATCGACGAGGGCCGTTTCTACTTGCCCGACGCCGAGGAGCTCAAGCGCGAAACCCTCGTCACCAGCCCCATCGACGCCCAACCCGTCCAGTGCCTGCGCGTGCCGGGTCCGACGTTCCTGACGATTGGGGCGGCGGCGGGCACGGGCGGCGTCTTCATTTTCTCGACATTCCATATGTGGTGGCCCGCCGTCGTCAGTGGCGTCTTCGCCCTTGGCGTCATCCTCGTGTGGCTGTGGACGGGCACGGCGGTGATCCCGGAGAAGACGCACAAGAATATCGGCCTCGGCGTGACGCTCCCGCTCTACCTCTCCGGGCCGAAGTCGGTGGGCTGGTGGGGCACACTCATCACGATGCTGGGCGACCTGACGGCGTTCATCGCCCTCATCTTCGCCTACTTTTTCTACTGGACGGTCCACGACGACTTCCCGCCCGACCCCTCCGCTGGGCCGGGCGTGTTCTGGCCGGTCCTCGGCAGCGCCCTGCTGCTGGGCGCGTGGGGCCTGACCCTGGGAGCGCGGCGCTTGAACCGGCAGAATAACACCCTCGCTTTTTACGGCGCTCTGCTGGCCGGCCTGGCGCTCGCCGTGGGCGGCGGCCTCGCCCTGCTGACAAGCCTGGGCGGACTCGATCCCACCGCGCACGTCTACCCTGCTATCGTGTCGGTGCTGGTGTGGTGGGTGGTGGTGCACGTCGCAGCGGGGGCGGTAATGCTGGCGTACTGCCTCGCACGCCGGGCAGCGCGGAAGATGACCGCCGAGCACGACATCGACATGCAGAACACGGCGCTTTTCTGGCACTTCGTCGCCTTCTCGGTCGCCGTCACGGTGGCGGTGATCGCGGGCTTTCCCCTGGTGGCGTAAATGAACCTCGAACTACGGACGACAGACCAAGGAGGCGAAACGCACGACACGTCGGAGCGAAAGGATTCCCTTTGGATCATCACGGCTTCGCCGGTGGTCTGGGCGATGCATTTTCTGGCGTGCTACCTCACCGCCGCCATCTTCTGCGCCAAGGTCGGCGGCGCCCTCGGCGGGGTACGCACGGCGATAGCCGTCTACACCGTGCTCGCTCTCGGCGGCATCGGTCTCGTGGGTTGGCACGGCTACCGGCGGCACCGCCTCGGCCCCCTCCGGAAACCCCACGACTTCGACACGCCCTTAGATCGCTACCGCTTCCTCGGCTTCGCGACGCTGTTGCTGTCGCTCCTGAGCGCCGTGGCCGTTATCTACGTTGCCCTGGCCGCCGTCTTCATCGAAACATGCAACTGAAAACATATGGACGTGTGGAGGTCTGGACGTATGAACGAAAGACTCGAAAAAGAGAATCGTCCATACGTTCATACGTTCATACGTCCACACCGCGCACGAAGTGAGCCAGTCATGCGTCGCCTCTTCCTCATAGCCGGTCTGCTCGTCCTCGCTGCCGTTTGGCTGGGGCCGCTGCCTGCGCTCGCGGGCGCGGGCTTCTCGGCCCACATGGCGATGCACATGGGGGTGGTGGCCCTCGCGGCGCCGCTCCTGGCGTTCGGGGTGGCAGGCGGGCGGTTCGATCCGGTGCGTCGGAGGCCAGGGTTTTTTGCGCCGGTGCCGGCGTCCATTTTCGAACTGGTGGTGGTGTGGGCGTGGCACGCGCCCGGGCTCCATCACTTTGCGCGGCACGGCGCAGCGGGGCTGATGGCAGAGCAGGGCACGTTCCTCCTGGCCGGCCTCCTCGTGTGGCTCTCGGCCTTCGGGGGCGACGCGGCAGGGCGAGAAACGCGCACCGCCGCCGGCATCGTGGGGCTGCTGCTGACATCGATGCACATGACGCTCCTGGGCGCCCTCCTCGGCCTCAGCCGGCGCCCCCTCTACGACCACCTCGCCGGGTTCGGGGGGATGACGGCGCTCGAAGACCAGCATCTGGGCGGAGCCATCATGCTGCTCGCAGGCGGCGCGGCGTACCTCCTCGGCGGGCTGGTGCTGACGGCCCGGCTGCTGCGGCAAAAACAGCTTGCATCGGAGGGGCAGGCATGATCAGCCGCCTCATCAGATGGATCGTTCTCGCCGCCGCCGGGGTTTTCGCGGCGAAGCGGCTGCGGCGCCCGAAGCCGGAGCGGGCGGCGACGGTTGAGACACGCCCGCCGCTCGACCGGGAGCAGAGCGTCTGGACGCCCCGGCTGAAACGGTGGGCGAAAGAGATGGGCGTGCTGCTGGCGGTGCTGGCCGTGGGCGGGTTCCTCCTCGCCGCCTCGGGCCTCGTCTCGATCAAAGCGAGTTCGGGGCATTGGCCCATCACCGAGCGGCTCCTCGACTGGGCGATGGCCCGTTCCGTCTCCACCTACAGCGCCGGCATCGAGACGCCGCCGCTCGACTCGCTCGACGGCCCGGCCCTGGTGCTGAAAGGCGCCGGCCATTACGAGACGGG
>JAHEMB010000618.1 GCA_024643915.1 Rhodothermaceae bacterium
AGGTGGCCTTCAACGGCGACATCGGGTGGGTGTACCTCATCGTGCAGCCAGCGGAGGTGGAGGAGCAGGCGCGCCACGCCCTTGTCCTCTTCGCCGAAGTGCGGCTGCTGGACCACGACGGCCAGGAGGTCCTCCAGGAGGAAGGCCCGCTCGTGCAGCACCTTCAGGCCGAGTTGATGCAGACGCGGGGGCGGCTGCAAACCATCATTGAAGAATACGAGACGCAGCACGAGGAACTGAAGGCGGCAAACGAGGAGCTTCAATCCATCAACGAAGAGTACAAGAGCGCGACCGAGGAACTTGAAACGAGCAAGGAGGAACTGCAATCGGTCAATGAAGAGTTGCAGACGGTCAACAGCGAACTGAAGAACAAGGTCGAGGAGATTAGCCACGCGCATACCGACCTGGAGAACCTGCTGGCCTCCACCGAAATCGCCACGCTCTTCCTCGACCGTGCGCTGCGCATCCGTCGCTTCACCCCCAACGCCACCGCGCTTTTTCATCTCCGCCAGAGCGACGAGGGGCGGGCCATCGACGAAGTCAAGGCGCGGATGGACTTCGACGGCTTTGCGGAAGAGGCGCGCCAGGTATTACGCACACTCGAAATGGTCGAACGCGAAGTGGTAGACGAGAGCGAACGGCGCTATCTCGTCCGCATGCGGCCCTATCGCTCACCGGACGACAAGATCGACGGCGTCGTCCTCACCTTCATCGACATCACCGAGCGGAAGCGGGTCGAGCAGGCGTTGCAGCGCGCCCTCAGCTATGCCGAGTCCGTCATCGGAACCATCCGCGAACCCCTACTTGTGCTCGACGCGACCCTTCGCGTGCAAACGATCAATGCGGCGTTCTGTGAGGCTTTCGCTGTGCGATCGGAGGAGGTCCAGGGCGCTTTCATCTACGAACTCGGCAACGGTCAGTGGGACATCGCCGAACTGCGCCGCCTCCTCAACGAGATTCTCCCCCAAGACCACCGCATGACCGACTTCGAGGTCACGCACAGGTTCGAGGGCCTCGGGTGGCGGACGATGCTGCTCAACGCGCGTCAACTCGAAGAGCACCAACTCATTTTGCTTGCCATCGAAGACGTTACCGAGCGGCAGGTGGCACAGATGGCCCTGGAAGCGAGCGAGCGACGGTACCGCCTCCTCGTCGAGGCCGTTGAGGAATACGCCATATTCCTGCTCGACGAGGCGGGCCGCGTGCGGTCCTGGAACGAGGGCGCCTCCCGCCTGCTGGGCTACAACGAGCAGGAGATTCTCGGGGAGCCCTTCGAGATCATCTTCACGGAGGAGGACCGCGCGGCGGACGTGCCGGAACAGGAAAGGGAGCAGGCGCGCCTGACAGGGCAGGTAGCCGACGAGCGCTGGCAGGTGCGGAAGGGCGGCCTCCGGTTCTGGGCCAGCGGCATCCTGACGGCGCTGCCTGAAGAGAACGGCACGCCGGGCGGCTTCGTGCAGATCCTGCGCGACAACACGCGGCGACGGACGTCCGAGGCCGATCTGCAAGCGAGCGAGCAAGAAGTGCGCGCCCTCACCGAGGGCCTGGAGGAGCGGGTCGAGCAGCGGACGAAGCAGGTGCGCCGCCTGGCCTCGGCCCTGGTTATGGCCGAACAGCGTGAGCGTCGGCGCATCTCGGCCATCCTGCATGACCATCTCCAGCAACTCCTTTTCGGCGCACAGATGCAGGTGAGTTTCCTGAACAAGGACCTCCCCGAGGCGCTACGCAAAGAGACCGACGCGATCATCCAGACGTTGCGCGAGGCGATCGATGTGACGCGCACCCTTACGGTGGATCTCAGCCCTCCCGTGCTGAAGGGCGAGGGCCTCGACGACGCCCTGCAATGGCTGGCCCATCAGATGCAGAGCCTCTATAACTTGAAGGTAGAGGTGAAGGCGAGCGGGTTCCACGTCGTCCAGGACGAGGACCTGCGCGTGCTGCTCTTCCAACTCCTGCGCGAGCTGCTTTTCAACGTCGTCAAACACGCTGGCGTGCTGGAGGCGCGCGTGGAACTGGCGCAGACGGACGCCCACCTCCGCATCTCGGTCGTCGATGCAGGAGCAGGGTTCGACGTGGCGCGGGCCCTCACTCTCTCTGAAGAGGATGGCCACTTCGGCTTGGCCCGCATCCGCGAGCGGCTCGCCCTCTTTGACGGGAAGCTGGAAATTGAATCGACGCCGGGTGAAGGCACCCGTGCCACTCTTAGCGTGCCACTTCGAGCGACGTGAGACAGGCGGATCGAAACGGGGGGATTTCGGTATGCCTGTCCCTCCATCCTACATCGAAGCAACTATGGCCAGCCGCATTTTCATCGTTGAAGATCACCCCGTTGTTCGCGAGGGATTCGTGCGGATGATCGAGCGGGCTGCGGGTCTCGAATTGGCCGGCCAGGCCGCCAATGCTGCTGAGGCGCTCGACCGTATCGGCGCCGCCGAGGCCGACTTGGCCCTCATCGACGTGGCCCTGCCCGGCATGAGCGGCGTTGAGCTGATCAAGCATCTCCAGGCGCACCACCCCGAGGTGCTCCTCCTAGTGATCTCTTCGCATGATGAGGTGCTCTACGCCGAGCGTGTGATGCGGTCCGGGGCGCGTGGGTACGTCATGAAAAGCGAGTCGGTGGAGGTGCTCGTGCAAGCCATTTACGAGGTGCTCGAAGGGCGGCGCTTTGTCAGCAAGACGATGCAATCGCGCATGCTCCGGCAGTTTGTTGGCAAGGATGAGGACGAGTCCTCGCCGATAGAGCGCCTCAGCGACCGCGAGCTGGAGGTGTTCCGCCACATCGGCACGGGCCTCGCTACGCGTGAGATTGCTGAAACGATGGATATCAGCATCAAGACGGTCGAGACTTACCGGGCGAACATCAAACAGAAGCTGGACCTCGACGACGCCTATCAACTCATGCGCCACGCGGTGGTCTGGGTGGAAGGCGCGCTGGATGGGTGAGAGGAGAGGGGCGGAAAGCAGGGAGGCCGGCTCTAGCTATCGTGTGCTCGTGTCACCGCTTCCCACAGCCCTTGCAAATACATCGCGCCGAGGGCACGGTCGTAGAGGCCGTAGCCGGGGCGCCCAGTCTCTCCCCAGATCATCCGCCCATGGTCGGGGCGGGCGGGGCCGCTGAAGCCGACTTCGTGGAGGGCCTGCACCACCTCGCAAAGAT
>JAHEMB010000619.1 GCA_024643915.1 Rhodothermaceae bacterium
GGCGGGCCGAGACCCAGTGGAGGGTGCCGCGCACCTTCCGCCCGTCGGGTGCGTCGCCGCCGCGCGTGGCGGGGTCGTAGGTGCAGCGCAGCTCCACCACCTCGCCGTTCGCGTCCTTGACGACCTCATCGCACGTGATAAAGTAGCTGTAGCGCAGCCGCACTTCCCTCCCTGGCGCCAGGCGGTAGAACTTCTTCGGCGGGTCCTCCATGAAGTCCTCCCGCTCGATGTAGAGTTCGCGCGAGAACGGGACACGGCGCGACCCTTCCTTCGGCACGTCGTGGGGCCAGTAGGGCGCGTCCAGCCATTCCTCCTCCCCCTCCGGGTAGTTGGTGATGACAATCTTGAGGGGATCGAGGACGGCCATCACGCGGGGGGCGCGATGATTGAGGTCGTCACGGATGCTGTATTCGAGGAGGGCGTAATCGACGCGGTTGTCGGCTCGGGCCACGCCCACACGCCCCCACAAGTCGAGGATCGCCTCGGGGGTAACGCCGCGCCGCCGCAGGCCCGAGATCGTCGGCATGCGCGGGTCGTCCCAGCCGGAGACCTGGCCCTCCTGCACGAGTTGGAGCAGCTTGCGCTTGCTCATCACCGTGTAGTCAAGGTTGCCGCGGGCGAACTCGTACTGACACGGGCGCGGCTCGATGCCGAGGTTGTCGAGGAACCAGTCGTACAGCTCCCGATTCGTCTCAAACTCGAGCGTGCAGAGCGAGTGGGTGATGCCCTCGATGGCGTCGCTCTGGCCGTGCGCCCAGTCGTACATCGGGTAGATGCACCAGGCATCGCCCCGCCGGTAATGTTCGGCGTGGCGGATGCGATACATGAGCGGGTCGCGCATCTTCATATTGGGCGAGGCCATGTCGATCTTCGCCCGCAGCACCTTCTCCCCGTCCCCGAATTCGCCGTTCTTCATCCGCTCGAACAGGTCGAGGTTTTCCTGAACGCTACGGTTGCGATACGGGCTTTCGCGCCCTGGCTCCGTCACCGTGCCCCGGTATTCGCGGATCTCCTCGAGGTTGAGGTCATCGACGTACGCTTTGCCTTTCTTGATGAGTTCGACGGCCCAATTGTAGAGCTGCTCGAAATAGTCGGAGGCGTACAGTTCCTCGTCCCAGTCGAAGCCGAGCCAGCGCACGTCGCGCTTGATGGCCTCAACGTACTCCATGTCCTCCGTCTCCGGATTGGTGTCGTCGAAGCGGAGGTTGCAGCGGCCTTCGTAGGCCCGCTTGATGCCGAAGTTGAGCCGGATGGCCTTGCCGTGCCCAATGTGCAAGTAGCCATTCGGCTCCGGCGGGAAGCGCGTGACGACCGTCTCGGCCTTCCCTTCGCGCAGGTCCGCCTCGACGATATCAAGGATGAAATTAGAGGCGCCGGCCTCCGGCACCACCGCCGCCGTATTTTCTTTCGATGCAGGCATTATGTTCTGTCGATGAACCTTCTGGAAACGGCTGCCTTCAACGCGAGGCGGTCGAAAAAGTCTCGCCTCGCCGATCGCTCCCTTATCTTCCAAATTCGAACGACAGCCTCTCGGAAGCCAATGCTGACCCGCGCAGAAAAGCCTGAAGATCACGCCGCCGTCTTCGAAATCAACCGCCTCGCTTTTGAAACCGACGAAGAGGCGCGATTAGTAGACGTGTTGCGGCAGGAAGTGAAGTCGCTGATCTCGCTCGTAGGCGAGAAGCAGGGCGTGATCGTCGGTCACATCCTGTTCACTCCCGTGACGGTGGAAGGACGAAACGAGACATGGCGGGCAATGGGCCTGGGGCCGATGGCAGTCCACCCGGCGCACCAGCGGCAGGGCGTGGGTACCGCGCTCGTGCGGGCTGGGCTGGCAGCCTGCCGCGAGATGGGCGAGGCGGTAGTCTTCGTCCTCGGCCACCCCACCTATTACCCCCGCTTCGGCTTCCGCCCCGCCCCGCCTCAAGGCCTGCGCTTCGCCGCACCGGACTTCGACCCGTACTTCTTCTTGCTCGAACTACAACCGGGCACCGCCGAGGGCTGGCGCGGCTGGGTCCGCTACCACCCGGCGTTCAATCAGCAATGAGCAGTTGCTAATTGACCAGGTAGGCCACGTATCCGACGTAGGCGGCCAAAAGCAGCGCGCCTTCCCATCGGTCGATGGAAAAGCCGGTCCGCATGAGGGGAAGGAGCAGGAGGACGAGACCGATCATCACGCCGAGATCGACTAGGCCGACGCCGCCGGCGCGGAGGGGCACGACAAGCGCGGAGATACCGAGGATGGCGAGGATGTTGAAGATATTGGAGCCGACGACGTTGCCGATAGCGATGTCGCCTTCCTTCTTAATCGCCGCCACCACCGATGTCGCCAGCTCCGGAAGGCTCGTCCCCACCGCGACGATGGTTAGTCCGATGACGGCTTCGCTCACCCCCCAGCTCTGCGCCAGCCGCACCGCGCCATCCACAAACAGGCGGGCGCCGATCACCAGAATCACCACGCCTCCGATGACGAAGGCGACATCGTGCCACAGGTGCGAAGGCAGGGCGCCGAGGGTCTCCTCCTTCACCGTTTTCCGTTCTTTGTGCACCTGCCGCAGGCTGAAGGCGAGGTAGCCGATAATGCCCAAGAACAATAGCAATCCTTCCAGCCGACCGAGACGCTCATCGAGCAGAAAAATGGCAAGCAGAATTGAGCAGGCAATGACGATGGGCACTTCGAGGCGGATGAGCTGGACCTGCACCCGCATTGGGCGGATCAGCGCCGCGAGGCCAAGGATGAGCGCCACATTACAGATGTTGGACCCGACGACGTTGCCCACAGCGAGGTTGCCCGCGCCTGCGAAGGCGGCGTCGAGGCTGACGACGAGTTCGGGGCTGGAGGTACCGAAGGCCACGACCGTCAGGCCCACCACGAGGGGCCGCATGCCCGCCCGCAAGGCCAGCGCCGCCCCGCCCCGCACCAACCCCTCCGCTCCGAAATAGAGCAGAACGAAGCCGCCGATCATAAAGAGCGCTATCGTCACGAAGAGGAAGGGTTGACGGGTCAACGGGGAAGGTCGAAGGGACACCCACCGCGCCCGTCAACCAAAAACGGGGAGTTGAACTTTCCGCACGCCCTTCACCTTTTTCGGGAGCGCAGGCAGGGCGATCTGGATGGCCGGCTCGTCCTCGCGGAAGTTGAGGAGCACTTCGAGGA
>JAHEMB010000620.1 GCA_024643915.1 Rhodothermaceae bacterium
ATTCTCCTCCCGCCCTGCGGAGAGGTCATCCAGGATGTGAACGTCGTGCCCGCCAACGAGGAGGGCATCCGATACGTGCGATCCGATGAAACCGGCGCCGCCGGTGACGAGGACTTTCATTCGGGAAGTCGGCTTGACAAAAGGGAATGAGATGGAGTGAGCCAGAAATTAACCCTGCGGTTGGAAGACGACGGTGGAAAACTTATCGAAATCGAAGAGATTGTTGGCCACCACCTGCACGTCCTCGGGCGCCACCAGATCGATCTCGTCGGTGATTTCGTCGAGGGAAAAGTACCGGCCGAAATACAGCTCCTGCCGCCCGATCCGCATCATGCGGTTGCTCATGCTTTCGAGGCCGAGCATCACGGAGCCTTTTACTTGGTTCTTGGCCTGGTTGAGGAGGCGGCTGCTGACGGGGGTCCGGGCGAGCTTCTCTAACTCTCGATAGATCAATTTCTTTGTCCGTTCCACTTTCGACGCATCGGTGCCTACGTAGATGCCGAAGTCGCCGCTGTCCGAGTGGAGGTTGACGAAAGAGTAGATGCTGTAGCAATAGCCGTGCTTCTCCCGGATGTTCTGGTTGAGCCGGCTGGACATGCCGCCCCCGAGAATCGTATTGAGGAGGGTGAGCGCGCCGCGCCGGGGATCGTGGATGTGGTAGCTACGCGTGCCGAGGAGCAGATGCGCCTGCTGAATGGGCCGCTCCTCCACAAGTTCGGCCGGTTCGTACCCATTGACACCCGCACGGTCGCGCGAGGCCGGCGTCCGCCGGGAGGCGCGGAAGGCTTTCTCGGCCAGCCGAACCACAGCCGCATGCTCCACGTTGCCCGCCACCGCTAGCACCATCCGGTCGGGCGTGTAATGGGCATCCATGAAATCGAGCAGTTGGGGGCGGGAGAACGAACGCACCGTCTCGGGGAAACCGATGATGGGCCGTCCGAGGGCATGACGCGGATAGAGGACGGACTCGAAGCGGTCGAAGATCACGTCTTCGGGAGCGTCTTCGTACATTTTCATCTCTTCGAGCACCACGTCTTTCTCTTTTTCCAACTCCTTCTCAGGGAAGTTGGGCGAGAGGACAAGGTCGCAGACGGTGTCGATGGCACGGCCGAGGTGCTCATCGAGGGCGCGGGCGTAGTAGCAGGTGTATTCCTTACTTGTGAAGGCATTGAGATAGCCGCCCACCGACTCCAGCCGTTGCGCGATATGGTGCATCCGGCGGCGGGCGGTGCCTTTGAACACCATGTGCTCGATGAAATGGCTGATGCCTGTCTCCGGCTCGGCCTCGTCGCGGCTCCCGGTGAAGACCCAGAGGCCCACGGCCACCGAGCGCACCGACGGAATCGCCTCGCTGATGACACGCGCACCGTTGGCGAGGGTGGTCTTATGGAAAACCGGCAACGCCTCTTCTATTACTCTTTTCGCCATTCGTCTATGCTAAGCCCTTTTACCTAGAGAAGCAAATACGAGAAAGGCGAGAGCCCTGCGGCCCTCGCCCTTCCTCGCTGAAATGGAGGTATCGACGTTGGAACGGGGTGCGCTGCGACGCCCTCGCGCCCGTGCTTCCCTTCGTTCTCGCGTGCTTTTGTTCGTTACCGCCGGCCGCCGCGTCCACGGTCGCCGCCTCTGTCTCGGTCGCCGCCCCGGCCCCGGCCGCCGCGTCCACGGTCACCGCCACGGCCCCGGTCGCCGCCACGATCTCCACCTTCGCGGCTGCGGGGGCGGTCATGCTGGCCATTGCCTTCGGGCTCAGGAAGGAACGGCTTGCGGGTCAGGCGCAGCTTGCCGCCGTCGCGCACTTCGAGAAGTTGCACCTTCACTTTGTCGCCCACCTGGAGGTAATCCTCCACGCGCTCGACGTAGCCGTGGTCCAGCTCGGAGATGTGCAGCAGGCCTTCCTTGCCCGGCAGGATCTCGACGATGGCGCCAAAGCTCTGGATGTTGCGCACGACACCGTCGTACTCTTCACCCGGCTCGGGCACGGTCACGATGCCTTTGATGATGTTGATAGCTGCCTGCGCGTCCTCCTGGTTGAGGGCGGCAATGGTCACGTACCCCTTGCCGTCGCGCTCGTCGATATCGACCTGGGTGTTCGTGTCGCGCTGGATGCCCTGGATGATCTTGCCGCCCGGCCCGATGACGGCGCCAATGAACTCCGGCTCGATGACAAGCTGGGTGAGGCGCGGCGCGTAGGGAGAAAGCTCTTCGCGCGGGTCGGCGAGCGTGTCCTCCATGATGTCGAGGATGTGCTGCCGTGCGTCCCTCGCCTGGAGGAGCGCTTTGGTCATCACCTCGCGGGAGAGGCCGCTGACCTTTATGTCCATTTGGCAGGCCGTCACGCCGTCGCGCGTGCCGGTGATCTTGAAGTCCATGTCGCCGAGGTGATCCTCGGTGCCCAGGATGTCGGTCAGGACGGCGACGTCGTCGCCTTCCTTGATGAGGCCCATCGCGATGCCGGCCACCGCCTTCTTGAGCGGAACGCCCGCATCCATCAGGGCGAGCGAGCCGGAGCAGACCGACGCCATCGACGAAGAGCCGTTGGACTCCAGCACGTCGGCGTTGAGGCGGATCGTGTAGGGGAAGCTCTGTGGGTCGGGCAGCATCGACTGGAGGGCGCGCTCGGCGAGGTAGCCGTGCCCGATCTCGCGGCGGCTAGCTCCGCGCAGGAATTTGGCCTCGCCCGTACAGAACGGCGGGAAGTTGTAGTGCAGGAAGAACGGCTTGTCCTCCTGGTCGAAGATCTGATCGACCGGCTGCACATCTTTGGTCGTGCCGAGCGTCACAGAGGCGAGCACCTGCGTCTCGCCACGGGTGAAGACGGACGAGCCGTGGACACGCGGCAGGTAGCCCACCTCGCACCAGATGTCGCGCACCTCAGTGAGGTTACGCCCGTCGATGCGGCGGCCTTCCTCCACGATCATCGAGCGCATCACTTCGCTCTCGACAATCGAAACGGCGTCCTTAATGGCCCGCTCGTTCCACCCTTCCTCCGTGGCTTCGAGGCGGACGGTGCCGTCGGCGGTCTCTGCCGTGAGCATCTGCTCAACGAGCTCGGCCTTCATCTCGCGGATGCCGCCGTAGAACGTCTGCTTGTCGTAGGGCGCGCGGATGTGCTCAGCCAGGCGGTCGCCCAGAAGGCCGCGGACGCGTTGCAGC
>JAHEMB010000621.1 GCA_024643915.1 Rhodothermaceae bacterium
CGCCACGCGTTCGTCTTCGACGTGGATTACGAGAAGGGCAACCTCGTGTGGAAGCTCGGCAAGCACACCGCCGTGGCGAAGAAGAAAAAGGCGCCGACCTGCGTGGAGCCCGAGCCGCAGTCGCGTGTGGTCGTCTCCGTCATCGACAGCGGCATCAATCCCTACCACGCCTTCTTCAACGAAGGCAGCGAGATCTACCCCGACGGCGCGCCGGCGAGCGTGACGCCTGAGGTGCTCGACGCCTTCGGCATCGACGCCGCACACACGCTCCAACTCACCCGCACCGGCGACTTCAACGCCGACTTTGCCGCCGACGCAGCCCTCTGGGCGGGCGTCCAGCCGGGCGAGGTCTACTGGTTCGAAGGCACGAACGTGCTGGCCGCCTCTTTCGATGGCGGCAGCCGCATCATCCTACCGGATGACGAGGAAGATACGCACGGCGTGGGCACCTCGGCGGCGGTGCTTCGCGCCAACCCCGAGGCCATCCTCCTCTTCGTCGAGGGCACCACGGAGGATGCCGAGACCTTCGCCTTCAGTCATCCCGAGGTGGACATCGTCTCGACCTCCTATGGCTGGCCCGGCAGCCTGCCCCTGCCCGGCCACATCGCCAACAGCTACACGGGCGTAGTAGAGGGCGGCAAGCTGCATTTCGGCGCGGCGGACAACAGCCCCGCCACCTCGCCTCAGGACGGCACCTCCGGCCCCTGGTGGAGCATCGGCGTGGCCGGCTTCGAGGAGCACACGTCGGAGGGTCGCCAGATCATCAGCGGTACCTTCCCCGACTTCCTCGGCGACTTCACCCAGACGCTGCCGTACTGCGCCAATTGCGAGGACGGGCAGCGGAGCGTGGGTGGCACCAGCTTCGCCACGCCCCGAAGCGCCGGGACGGCTTCCAAAGTGTTGCTCGAAGCGCGCCGTGCCCTCGTCCACGAGGGCGGCATCCTGACGGTGGACGGCGTGCCGGTGATGGCCGCCGGCAACGGCCAGGCGATCACCAACTGGCAGATCCGTCGTGCCCTCGAAGAGAGCGCCTACTACCCGACCATTGTCGAGTACGACCCGGTGGACGGCGCCTTCGACATTGCTGCGCCCATCGTCGATCCGGCGCCGTGGTCGCAGGCCGGCTGGGGCGTCCTCACCACCGACGCCGAGCACGAGGTCGTCCCCCAAACACTCGCCCACCTGGGCTTCGGCGAGGCTACACGGACGAAGAGCGACGAGGCCTGCCTGTTCATGGTCTCGCAGATCGAGGCGCGCCACCTGTACTGGGACAACGTCGCCTTGGGCAGCGAGAGCAGCGGCACGAGCGAGGATCCGTACCTCTACTGCAACGAGGAGGGTGGCACGGCGCAGGCTTTCGCTCAGATGGCCCCCGAAGCCGCCGACGGTTTCGGTGAGGTGCCGGGCACGTTCGCCCTCAACCAGAACTATCCGAATCCTTTCAACCCGAGCACGAGCATCCGCTTCTCCGTCGCCCAGACCGGGCCGGTGCAGTTGGCCGTCTACGACCTGCTGGGCCGCCAGGTGCACCTCCTCGTCGATGAGGCGAGCCTTAGCGCGGGCGCCCACACGGTGCGCTTCGACGCGCGCGACCTGGCAAGCGGCACCTATCTCTACCGCCTCAAGTCGGCGGACCAGGTGGTGACGCGGCAGATGACGTTGCTCAAATAAAAATGTGAATGGGTGGGGGTGCGGGCCGTGGGTCTTCGCTGGGATGGTTCCTGCGCCCGCATCGCCGCCCGCTCACATCGGCATGGCCCGCGTCAGATGCGGTGGCAGCCTTTGCGCTGACAACCGGCCATGCGCCCTAGCGGCTCCGGGGGATGGTCCCTTTCCGGGGCCGCTCTTATCTTCGGGCACATACCCTGCGGATGCCGAGGCGGGCCTAGATCGCATCCGCGCCGCCTACGCCTCTTTCCTAGGCCAAACCAAACCCTCCGATGACATCACCTGTGTGGTCGTTACGGTAGGCTGAGGCGATGGAGGGCCGAATCGTGTTGCGCTTTTCTTATAAATTGACGATTATGTGACTCGTCCCTGGGCGCTGAGCCGTCTGCTTGCGCTGTCGTTTGCGGTGTGCACCCAAGGACCCGGTGAGGTGGCCACGCACAGCGCGGCCTCTGACGGAAGACCCCTCTTTTTGCCGGAATCACACGGCAGCTTCGAGAGCGCATGGTTCTGTGGCGCTGGCGTCTCGTGGGCCGTTATCTCTACCACATCCTAAGGAGGCCCAGGTATGAAAAAGTGGAACTGGTGGCTCGTCGTTTTGTTGGCCGGCATCCTCGTCGGCTGCGGCGATGCTGAGATGGGCGAGGGGGAGGGCGAAGCGGCCGCCCTCGCCAGCACCAACGAATCAGTGATGGCGATGCCCGTCACGACGGCCTCAGACGAGGCGCAGGCGGCCTTCATGGAGGGCCTGTACGCCGCAGACATGGGCCGCTTCCTCGACGCCCGCGAGCACTTCGAGGCGGCGGTAGCAACGGACCCGGACTTCGCGCTGGGGTACCTCTACCTGGCGAATGCGGGCAATTCGCTCCAAGAGTTCACCACGAACCTCGAAAAGGCGGAGGCTGCCGCCGCCAACGCTTCGGAAGCGGAGCGGATGATGATCGAGATGAACCGGCAGGGGTTCGACAACGACCAGGAGGGCCGGCTGGCCACGGCGCAGCGCTTGGCCGAGGTGGTGCCGGAGAGCCCGCGCGCCTGGCTGGCCCTGTCCAACGCCCAGGCCGCCCTCAACGAGCACGCCGCCTCGCGGCAGTCGGCGGCGAAAGCCATCGAGCTGGCGCCCAAGATGGCGGCGGCGCACATGCAGCTCGGCAACTCTTACCTCTTCAGCGAGCCGCGCGACCTGGCCCAGGCCGAGACGCACATGATGCATGCCGTCAACCTGTCCCCCGAGGAGCCCAACCCGCACGACTTCCTCGGCGATGTTTACCGGGCGCAGGGGCAGCTCGAAAAGGCGCGCGACGCCTACACCGAGGCCAGCAGGTACTCGGGCGAGGACGGCTCGCCCTTCCAACAGCGGGCCCACGTCAACTCCTTCCTCGGCGATTATGAGGCCGCCCGCGCCGATTACCAGAAGTCCATCGACTCGACGCGGTGCGCAACGTGGCTCGCGATCCAGGAAACGACGATGAACGCACC